>JAFANL010000014.1 GCA_019232735.1 Aquitalea sp.
GAAAAAGAAGTCGGCCAAGGAGCGTTCCGTCATCCTGCGCCGCTGGTTTGAACTGATGATGGCCAACCAGGACGACCTGGCCGTCATCCTCACCAGCGAACAAGGCAAGCCGCTGGCCGAAGCCAAGGGCGAAATCGCCTACGGCGCCTCCTACATCGAATGGTACGGCGAAGAAGCCAAGCGTCTGTACGGTGACACCATCCCGGCCCCGGCCGCTGACCGTCGCGTTCTGGTGACCAAGGAGCCGATCGGCGTGACCGCCGCCATCACCCCGTGGAACTTCCCCAATGCCATGATCACCCGCAAGGCTGCTCCGGCACTGGCCGCCGGCTGCCCGATGGTGGTACGCCCGGCCAGCCAGACTCCGCTGTCCGCACTGGCCATTGCCGTGCTGGCCGAACGTGCCGGCATCCCGACTGGCGTGTTCTCGGTACTGACCGGCAGCTCCAGCGAAATCGGTGCGGTACTGACCGGTAGCGACACCGTGAAGAAATTCTCCTTCACCGGCTCCACCGAAGTGGGTCGCAAGCTGATTGCCCAATGTGCGGATACCGTCAAGAAAGTGTCGATGGAACTGGGCGGCAACGCACCGTTCATCGTGTTTGACGATGCTGATCTGGACGCCGCCGTGGAAGGCGCCATGATTTCCAAGTACCGCAATGCCGGCCAGACTTGCGTCTGCGCCAACCGCATTCTGGTACAGGATGGTGTTTACGATGCCTTTGCCGACAAGTTCGCTGCAGCCGTTGCCAAGCTGAACGTGGGTAACGGTCTGGAAGCCGGCATCACCCAAGGCCCGATGATCGACCAGAACGCCGTGGCCAAAGTGGAAGAGCACATTGCCGACGCACTGGCCAAGGGTGGCAAGCTGGTCACCGGTGGCAAGCGCCACACACTGGGCCACAGCTTCTTCGAACCGACCGTGATCACTGGCGTGACCCCGGCAATGAAGGTGGCCAAGGAAGAAACCTTTGGCCCGCTGGCTCCGGTATTCCGCTTCCATACCGAAGCTGAAGCCATCCAGATGGCCAACGATACCGAATTCGGTCTGGCCAGCTATTTCTATGCCCGTGATGTAGGCCGTATCTTCCGCGTATCGGAAGGTCTGGAATACGGCATGGTCGCCGTCAATAGCGGCCTGCTGTCCAACGAAGCCGCACCGTTCGGTGGCGTAAAGCAATCCGGCCTGGGCCGTGAAGGCAGCAAATACGGCATCGAAGACTATCTGGAAATCAAGTACGTGCTGCTGGGTGGCCTGGACAAGTAAGTCCTGCCCCTGACAATAAAAAAGGCCGCGTTTGCGGCCTTTTTTGTTATTGCAACAGCGGTAGCTTAGTGCAGCTTGACGATGGTTTCGGACAAGGGAATGTCCGCCTCGCGCAGGCAATCACGCAAGTCCTGCCAGGTTGCCTCCTTGTCGGGAGCCACATCCGGCACCATCAACCATGGCGAGCGCGCCAACAACTCCTCCGCACCCTGTAATTTGAGACCTACTTCGTAGCCCTGCATTTCCGGCTGGTATTCCGCCACGGCTTCCAGGTCCTGCAAACCACCCAGCTTGTTGGCGATCAGCGCCACCGTCAGCCCTAGGCGCTTGCGGTTCCAGCCACGCACGCCAGCTTGCAAGGCCTCCCACCACGGCAGTGGCGCAAACAATTCCGCCTCGCCATATTCCATCTCGGCACCAATAGCCTGCTGCACCAAGGGCATCACGGCATCCAGCGCCTTGCGGGACAGCTGCCTGGCCTGCTCCACCGGCAGCGCGCCACGCTCCACCAGGAAGGGTAGCCAGGAAATCACCAGCTGCGGCTCCTGGGTCTTGCGTGCCGCCTCATAAGTTGCCCGTGAGGACGCAGGATCCAGCGGGGCGAAATCACAGCCGGCATCCATCACGCCAGCCAGATGCATCAGGTTCTGACAGGCGCGCTCATTCAGCATGTCCACGGTAAACAGAGTGGGAGATATCCACAGAATGGCCTTTTCCGGCACATCCAGCGCATCCGCCAGCGGCGTTTCCAGCCGCTCCAGCAAGGGGAAATGCCACCACACCCCGCCTTGGGCACGTGAGAAAGCAAACGGCAGCGCCCACAACTCGAACGACACCACGGAACCATCCGCTCTCACCACCTCCGGGAAGGCAATGGCATCGCGGGCACTGTTAACCAGCAAAGCACGGGCTGCCGGCTCGTGCAGCAGCGATAGCTGTGCCTCGGTAAACACAGCCTGATCGCCCCCCATCAAGGCCTGCTGGACCTGAGCCGCAAAACCGGCCCGATGGATAGGGTCCTGCACCGCCGCCCAGGCAGCATCGCGCAGCGTACGAATCGCCCGACTGCGTTCGGCTGGCGGCAAGGGTTCGGTTGGGCCCTGCCGCATTTCACGCGGCTTGGGCCCAACTTCACGCTCGGCATAGGCTTCATGCAGGCGCTGGTAGCTGGCAATGGCTTCGTCGCAAATGGTCTGCAGACGCGCAGCCGTGGGGGCGTCACCACTGAAATTGAAATCAAACAGGCGTAGTCCCCGGTTGCAGACGTAGACGCTGCGATTGCTCGCCTCATCGAACAACAGGGCACTGGAAAATTCTTCTTCTTCTCGACCGGCAAAGTCAGTGAAGTCATTGCCGACCAGCCGGCAGACAAAGGCCGGAGTAGCGGTGTGCACCAGATACTCGGTCGCTTCCAGACCGGACTCGTCCACGGCGTCGCCAAAAATGAAGCGATTGGGCAATTGCGGCTCGCCCTTGATATGGGCATTGCGGGGATGAGGTGTCATCGATCAACCAGAAATTCAACCAAAAACACCCCATTGTACCTGTCTGCCGCCTGTGGATGAAACCGTAGAAGGCAGAATTGCCGTCTTCGTCCTATATCCCCTGCTGGCGCCAGCTTGCCATCATGGATGACAAGGACAGTTGCTGCCGGCCTGCCGCATCAAAATTATCCACACTCAGCCATTGCTCCAGCCGCAGTCGCACCGCAGGCCATTCTCCGTCCAATATGGAATACCAAGCCGTATCACGGTTGCGCCCCTTGGTGATCATGGACTGACGGAACAAGCCCTCGAACAGGAAGCCCAGCCGCTCGGCAGCACGCCGTGATGGCACATTGAGTGCATTGCACTTCCATTCATAACGCCGATAACCCAGCTCGAAAGCATGGCGCATCATCAGATACATAGCCTCGGTGGCCGCAGCAGTCTGCTGCAACAGGGGGGAAAAATTGAGATGCCCCACCTCAATCACCCCATTGGCCGGGTCGATGCGCAAATAACTGGCCAGGCCGACGGCATGCCCGGAAGCTTGTTCAACAATGGTGTAGAACTGCGGATCTGCCAGC
>JAFANL010000129.1 GCA_019232735.1 Aquitalea sp.
CGATCATCTGCTCACCATCCAGCCGCTGGAAGAGCTGGCCATGCGCGAGCTGCAAAGCAATCTGCAGCCGGACAGCCCGCAGCGCATTGCCCAGGCGGCGTCCACCTTGCTGTCCGACCTTACCCATTTTGCCGGCGTGGTGGTGACGCCACAGCGCTCCGACGTGGCCTTCCGCCAGATCGAATTTCTGCGCCTGTCCGAGCGCCGCATCCTGATGATTCTGGTGACGCTGGATGGCGATGTGCAGAACCACTTGCTCAGCACCGAGCGCGACTACAGCCCGGCCGAGCTGGTGGAGGCCGGCAACTTCATCAGCCAGCACTATGCCGGCCAGGGCCTGAGCGCCATTGCCAGCCGCGTGGCCACCGAGTTGCGCGAGCTGCAGGGCAATATCACCGAACTGATGTCGGCGGCGGTGCGCTTTGGCCAGAGTTCACTGGGCAGCCCGGGCGACGCGGTGGTGATTGCCGGTGGCATGAATTTGCTGAATGTGCGTGATCTGTCGGAAGACCTGTCGCGACTGCGCGAGCTGTTTGCCACCTTTGAGCGCAAGACCGAGCTGCTGAAACTGCTCAACCAGGGCCAGGATGCCCAGGGGGTGAACATTTTCATTGGCGAGGAGTCTGGTGTGATGACGCTGGATGAATGCTCGGTGGTGACGGCGCCTTACAGCATCAATGGCATGGTGGTCGGCACCCTGGGGGTGGTTGGCCCCACCCGCATGGCCTATGAACGGGTGATTCCTATTGTGGACATCACCGCGCGGCTGGTTTCCAGCGCGCTCTCTTATTAAGCCGCGCTGGCGGCAATACACGGAACTGCTGATGAAACGATTGTTGATGGCCGCCGCCCTTGCCGGTGGCGTGATGTCCTCCCTGGCGCAAGCCGATGCCGCCTTCCTGGCCCGTCCCGATGTGCAACGCTATATCGACGAGCAAGTGGCCAGCGGCGAGTTCAACCGGCCCGAGCTGGAGGCCGTGTTTGCCAATGTGGAAACCAAGCCCAATATCATTGCCATTCTGGACAAGCCGGCCACCTCGCGGCCGTGGTATCAGTTCCGCCCCAGCTTCTACAACGAGCGCTTGCTGAAGAGCGGCGTGGCTTTCTGGCAGCAACATGCCGCCGCCCTGCAACGCGCCGAACAGGTTTATGGCGTGCCGCCGGAACTGGTGGTGGCCATTCTGGGGATTGAAACCAATTACGGACGCAACACCGGCAGCTTCCGGCTGGTGGATGCCCTGTCCACCATCGCCTTCAACTACCCGCGTCGTGCCGAGTATTTCCGTGGCGAACTGACCGAATTCCTCAAGCTGGCCAAGGAAGAGCGCATGGATCCGCTGTCGCTGAAGGGCTCCTACGCCGGGGCGATGGGCCTGCCGCAGTTCATGCCATCCAGCTTCCGCAAGCTGGCCGTGGATTTTGATGGCAATGGCCACCGCGATATCTGGAACAATGCCGACGATGCCATCGGCAGCGTGGCGCATTACTTCCAGGTGTATGGCTGGCGCCATGGCGACGATGTCATCATCCCGGCCGCGGTGCAGCCGGGCGTGGATATCAGCGCGCTGGTGGCCGACAAGTTCAACCTGCACCTGACGGTGGGTGAGCTGAAAGCACGTGGTGTCTTGCCGCAGGCCCAGGTGGCCGACCAGATACAAGCCGTGCTGGTGCCGCTGGAAACGGCGCCGGGCGTGACCGAATACTGGCTGGGCCTGAACAATTTCTACGTGATTACCCGCTATAACAAGAGCACCCTGTATGCCAAGGTGGCGCAGGAGTTGGCCAACGAGCTGCGACTGCGCTACATGAGCGCCCAGGCGCAGTCGGCCGAACAGCCCGCTCCCCCGGCAGCGGACGCGCAGCCCCAAGCCCAATAAGACCGGCGCGGCCGGCTGCGACCTCCTGCCAAAAGGAGTCGCCTTGCCGGCCAATTGCCATTAAAATCCGCCCCCATGAGCTATCAAGTCCTTGCCCGCAAGTGGCGCCCCAAACGTTTTGCCGATCTGGTCGGCCAGGAACACGTGGTGCGCGCCCTCTCCAATGCCCTGCACGAAGAGCGGCTGCACCATGCCTATCTGCTGACCGGCACGCGCGGGGTGGGCAAGACCACCATCGCACGCATTCTGGCCAAGAGCCTGAACTGCGAAACCGGCACCACGGCAGAACCTTGCGGCGAGTGCTCGGCCTGTCGCCAGATTGATGCCGGTCGCTTTGTCGACCTGCTGGAAATCGACGCTGCCTCCAATACCGGTATCGACAATATCCGCGAAGTGCTGGAAAACGCCCAGTACGCGCCCACGGCGGGCCGCTTCAAGGTCTACATCATCGACGAAGTGCACATGCTGTCCAAGAGTGCCTTCAATGCCATGCTGAAGACGCTGGAAGAGCCGCCTGCCCACGTCAAGTTCATCCTCGCCACCACCGATCCGCAAAAAGTGCCGGTCACGGTGCTGTCGCGCTGCCTGCAGTTTTCCCTGCGCAATATGACGCCGCAGCAAGTGGCCGGCCATCTGGCCCATGTGCTGGAGGTGGAACAGCAGCCATTCGAACCGGCCGCGCTGGCCCTGCTAGGCCGTGCCGCCGCCGGCTCCATGCGCGATGCGCTGTCCCTGCTCGACCAGGCCATTGCCTATGGCATGGGCGAGGTGAAGGAAGAGGGCGTGCGCGCCATGCTGGGCGCGGTGGATCGCCG
>JAFANL010000171.1 GCA_019232735.1 Aquitalea sp.
AAGTAGTAGCGCGGATTGCCATCCGGGCCGATGCGCTGGATCTGGCCGCCTACCTTGATGCCCGGCGGGAAGTCAGCCTTGGGCATGGTGGTGACCAGGGCTTCGTCGCGCTCGCCGAAGGCGTCTTCGGTGGCGAGTACCAGCGAGGTCTGAAAACCCGCCTCCTGGCCTTCCAGTGCCTGTTCCAGCTTGAGGAAAAGATTGTCGTAATCGCCGTGCAGGTAGGAAACCGGGTGCTTGCCATCGTCGTAAACGGAGCCCTGGCTGTCGGTAACTTTCATGCGCAGGGTGACGGCGGTGTCTTGGGTGATTTTCATGGTGGGCATGGGCAATTAAAGGAGAGCGGGGAGGTTCGCAGTTCAGCACCAGCGTGTCAACCGCTGCCCGGCGCTGCGGGTTCTGGCGATGCGGGATACCGCAAGCGATGCCGTGAGCAGGGTCATGGTGCCACCGGTGCACAGGGTGCAGCGCTGCGGGCTGGAAGCGTGATTCTGTGTCGTGGTCAGCCTCGCTCCATCAGCTGCTCCAGCACCCAGGCTGCCGCCCGGCCTGGCTGTCGGGCTTGCGACCACACCACATCCACCCGTACTGCCTTGGGCCAGCCGGCCACGGTCAGCTCCTGTAATTCGTCGCCACCAAAGTTTACCGCCAGCCAGCACGGCAGTTCGGCCCAGCCAAAGCCCAGCCGTGTCATTTCCAGCAATAACAGATAGCTGGGGGCAGACCAGCAGCGGGCGCTCAGCGTGGCACTGGGCGGACCGTAATAGGTGTTGAGCCGCAGCTCGCGCTCGGCGGCCAGTTGTTCGCGGCTGACTGCCGGCTGGCGGGCCATGGGGTGCAGGCTGCTGACATACAGGCTGCTGTGGCTGGCATCCCGCATGGGATGGTGGCCGATGTCGGCCGGGTAGTGCGCCAGGCCGGAGACAAAGCCCAGCTGAGCGCGTCCGCTTTGCACCAGGTCGATCACGTCCTCTTTTTCCGCCACCAGCGTTTCCAGCTCCAGGGCCGGAAATTGCTGCTCGAAGCGGCGCAACATCTGCTCCAGCGATTCGGACTGGAAAGTATCGGACAGCACGATGGTCAGGCGCGGTTCCAGTCCTCCTCCCAGCAGCCCGGCGACCCGGCCCAGCGTGTCGCTGGCATCCAGTACCTGGCGGGCATGGCTGAGTAATTGCTGGCCGGCAGGCGTCAAGACCGGCTGACGGCCACTGCGCTCGAACAGGCTGATGCCCAGATCGATTTCCAGGTTGGCAATGGCTTCGCTGATGGTGGACTGGCTCTTGCCCAGTCGGCGCGCGGCGGCGGAGAAGGAACCCATTTCGGCGGCGGTACTGAAGGCGGTGATGGCTTCCAGGGAGAGTGACATATCGGATTCTCCGATGGGTTTTATTTTTTAACTATCCGACAAACCAATCACAATGTCACCCGATTCCAGACATGCGCCACCACGGTGCGGGAGCTTAGCCATGCAGCACGACAACAAGAGTATCCGCGAGCGCGTGTTGCATGCCGTGCTGTACGAGGCGTGTGCCATTGTGGTGCTGGTGCCCGTGGCTGCGCTGCTGACGGGAGCAGGGCTAGGCCAGATGGGATTACTGGCCTTCATGATGTCCTGTGTCGCCATGGCGTGGAATATGGTGTTCAACGCCCTGTTCGAGCGGCTGGAACGACGTTGGGCGCTGCGGCGTACGGTATGGGTGCGCAGCGCGCATGCGGTGATGTTTGAAGGTGGGCTGGTTGTGGCCTTGGTACCGCTGGCGGCGTGGTGGCTGGCGATATCGTTGTGGCAGGCGCTTGTGCTGGACCTGGGCTTTTTTGCCTTCTACCTGCCCTATACCTATGTGTTCAATCTGGCGTACGACCGGATTCGTCAGCGTGTCATACAGCGCAGGCATACTGCGCGGCTGCCCGAAGGCAGCGTTGCGGGAGAGTGTAATGAATAATGCCTGGATTTTTTTGAGTATCGCCATCTTGTCCGAGGTGGTGGCTACCTCGTCAATGAAGCTGACCGAGGGCTTTACCCGCTTGGGGCCATCGCTGATCACGGCCGTCGGCTACATGATTTCCTTCTACATGTTGTCGCTGACCCTGCGCCACGTGCCGGTTGGCGTGGTATACGCCATCTGGTCCGGTGTCGGCATCGTGCTGGTGTCGCTGGTGGCCTGGCAGCTGTACGGCCAGAAGCTGGATCTGCCTGCCATCATCGGGATCGGCATGATCATGGGCGGGGTGCTGGTGCTGAACCTGTTTTCCAAGTCGGCCAGCCATTAGTGTGCTGAGTCCGCAGGCAGAATCAAAGGGGGGGGCGAGCCCCCTTTTTTTCATGCCCCGGCGGCCGATGGCTCGCTGTTTACGGTATGCCCAGTTTCCACCATGCCACCGCACACCTGGTTGCGGCCATTGTGCTTGGCCTGGTACAGGTAGTTGTCCGCCTGTTTCAGGAGGGTGCTGACATCGGCTTCTTCCGCGGCGGCCATGCCGATGCTGACGGTAAAGCGCAAATCGCCACGTAGCGTGGTGACCACCAGATTGGCCAGCGCGCGGCGTAGCTTGTCCAGCTGGCGCAGCATGTCTGGTGCATCCAGCGGCTGAACCAGGATGACGAATTCCTCGCCGCCGAAGCGGGCAACGATATCGTCCGGGAAGAAGGATTCCAGCATTCTTGCGGTCTGGCAGATGACGCGGTCGCCCACATCATGGCCATAGCCATCGTTGATGCGTTTGAACAGATCGATATCCAGTACCGCCACACTGTAATTGCAGCGCAAGCCGGCCACCAGCTCAAAGAAATGACGGCGGTTGGACAGGCCGGAGAGCGGGTCCTTGTTGGCGGACTCTTTCAGCGCCTGCAGGTTTTCCACAAACTCCACGTTGCGGGTGACACGGCAGAAGAACTCTTCGTAATTGAAGGGTTTTTGCAGGTAGTCATCGGCCCCGGCCTTGATGAAGCGGGCCGTCATGGTGGGGTCCTGGCTGCCGGAAATGCCGATGATGGCCAGCCGGGTGTGGTCCATGAAGCGGCGGATGGTGCTGGTCATGCGTACGCCATCCATGCCGGGCATGTCGTGGTCGGTCAGAATGAGCTGGATGCCGATTTCATGGCGCAGTATGTCCAGTGCCTGTTCGGCATCTGCCGCCTCCAGCACCTGATACAGGTGACGCTCCAGCTGCATGCGCAGAAACTGCCTGACGGCTTGCGAGTCGTCCACCACCAGCACCTTGATGCCGGGATTGACCCGGATGCGCCGCAGCATCTTCATCACGTACTCAAAGGCCGACGGGCTTTCCTTGGGAATGTAGTCCACCACCGGCATGCCCAGCACCCGTTCGCGGGTCTGCATGTCGTTGTGTGCCGTCAGTACCACGGTGGGAATGCGGTTTTCCAGCAGCAGGGGCAGCACTTCGCCAGCGGGCGCGTCCGGCAGGCAGTAGTCGGCTACCGCCGCCATGAAGCGCGGGTCATCCAGCAAGGCCTGGCGTACTTCTGCCATCGAGGTCGCGGGAACCGCCTCGAAACCATTCTTGTTGACCATGCGACAAAGCGGCCGGATGAGCATCAGGCTGTCTTCAATCACAAGGATGCGTGGAGTCGCCGTACTCATGCTGTGTTTTTTCTTTCGGGCCGGGAGTACTACATTATTGACGATACTGATCTTTATGTCAGTAACGCTTGGATGACAGTTGCAATAGCGCTCGCAATTTGCCGCTTCGGAGAACGCTGCAAAAACAGGTATAATCGACCCATTTTTCCGCATAAAGAAGCGCCATTCATCATGGAACTTGCCAAGAGCTTTGAACCGGGCGATATCGAACGTCGCTGGTACCAACAATGGGAACAGGCCGGCTACTTCAAGCCGAGCATGGACACCAGCAAACCCGCCTTTGCCATCCAGTTGCCGCCGCCCAATGTCACCGGCACCCTGCACATGGGCCACGCCTTCAACCAGACCATCATGGATGGCCTGACGCGCTACTACCGCATGAAGGGCGACAACACCGTGTGGATTCCGGGTACCGACCACGCCGGTATCGCCACCCAGATCGTGGTGGAGCGCCAGCTGGCCGAACAAGGCATCAACCGCCACGACATGGGCCGCGAAGCCTTCACCGCCAAAGTGTGGGAATGGAAAGAAAAATCCGGCGGCACCATTACCAGCCAGATGCGCCGTGTGGGCTGCTCGGTGGACTGGAGCCGTGAATACTTCACCATGGACGACACCCGCGCCGAAGTGGTGACCGAAGTGTTCGTGCGCCTGTTCGAACAAGGGCTGATCTATCGTGGCAAGCGCCTGTCCAACTGGGATGCCAAGCTGGGCACCGCCATCTCCGACCTGGAAGTGATTTCCGAGGAAGAAGACGGCCACATGTGGCACATCAAATACCCGGTAGTCGGTAGCGACGAATTTGTCACCGTTGCCACCACCCGCCCGGAAACCCTGCTGGGCGACGTGGCCGTGGCCATCAACCCGGAAGACGAACGCTACCAGCACCTGCTGGGCCAACAGCTGCAACTGCCGCTGACCGGCCGCACCAT
>JAFANL010000244.1 GCA_019232735.1 Aquitalea sp.
CATCGCCCGGCATGAACCGCAGCCGGATATTCCCCAGTCCAGCATCGCCGCCCTGCATAAGCCAGCCGGTGGATTGCCAGATACGTCCCACACATAAAAAAACGGAGGAGCCAGGCTCCTCCGCACAGTACTGACTGAGTCAGTTTCGGATTGCTACAGAGAAAAACTTACTGCGCGGTGGCCGCCACAGCGGCGCACAGGCCCAGCAGGTAGCTTTCGGTGCCGAAGCCGCAGATCTGGCCCTTGGCAATTTCGGCAAACACCGACTGGTGGTGGAAGGGTTCGCGGGCGTGGATGTTGGACATGTGGATTTCCACGATGGGAACGGGGAGGATGGCCAGGGCATCGCGAATGCCGTAGCTGTAATGTGTCCAGGCCCCGGCATTGATCAGCACCGCATCCACCCCGTCGGCATAGGCCTGGTGGATGCGCTCGCACATCTCGCCTTCGTGATTGGTCTGGAAGCTTTCGACTTCCACGTCCAGTTCGCGGCCCAGTGCCTGCAGGCGCGCGTCGATCTCGGCCAGCGAGACCGTGCCGTATCCGGGCTGACGCGGTCCATATCAAACGGTAGCGGGTCGTCGTCCTTCATGCCCAGCGGGGTGGCATTGACGATCAGCTCGAAGCCGGCCGGGTCGTTGCTGGCCACGATGATAATCAGCTGCGGACAGTGCTGGTGCAGGCGGCCTGCCAACGCTTCGGACGAGGCGGTATTGCTGTCGAACAGCGCGGCGGCAGGCCAGAGCAATCCGTCCCATAACATGTTTGCATGATGGGCTGTTTGGCAGAGGCATCCAACAGCAAAAATGCTCTAGCTGATATAGCAGGATTGATGGTTCTGAGGGACAAGGCCGCAAAAATGGCATAACAAGCCAGCGGTATGAGGGACAGAGGAGATCTGGCTGCTTGAGGCCATCGCCCAGCCACGATGAAAAACAACTTGCTTATCGCCCGCCATCTCCCACCAGAGCATAAGCAGCCCAGAAAGTGGGGTGGGCATAACGGCCTTGCTGTATCAGCTTCAACTGCGCCTGGCGCAGTGATTCGCTGCGGCTACTACTGCCTGAGCTGGCCGTGCGGAATACCTGGCTGACCAGTTCCCTGGCCGAGTCCGATTCTACCGACCAGTACGTCAGCAGCAATGAGCGTGTTCCTGCATAGAAAAAACCACGCCCCAGGCCGGAAATGGCTTCGCGGCTTTTGCCATCGGCAGCTGCCGTATTACAGGCCGACAATACCACCCAGTCGGCATTCAGCTTCAGTTGCATCACGTCCTGCAAGGTCAGCAGTGGGGATTCTCCCGGCACATCAGTGGCCGCCATGGCCAGGGCTGGCTGGTTCAGCCCTGGCAGATCACCAGCCACCAGGCCATGGGTGGAAAAATCGATCACGGCGCGATCATCCAGCCGCATGCTCATCACCTGCTTGCGCGTTGCAGCCTCTCCCAGAAAGACATCCTGTTGCATGTCGGCCTTGAGGGCGCTGGCAATGGCGGCAATCTCCTCACGGGTTTCCGGCAAGGGGGGAACCTGGCCGTAGCTATTGAGCAAAGCCCCCGCCAGCTGGGCATCCATATTGCGCGGCAGACTCAGTGTGCGTAGCTGGGCCGGTGTGACCTGGCTGCGGTGCAAATCGAATAGCGGATCACCAAACGCCAGCAAGGCCTTGCGCTGCTCATGCCGGGCCGGAGGAAGCTGACGCAGGGCCTGCAGCGACGAGACCGAAGGAATATGGCTGACTGCCACCTCCCGGATCAGCCAGGGTAGCGTGGTCATATCGTCGACTTGTGCGGGCTGCGCGGTCAGCAGCAACGACATCGGCAAGCGGCCCAATGCCCCGTTCACACTGAATATCAGCGCATTCTGCCCTTGCCACGCGGAATGGACCGGGGCCAACAACTGCTGGTACAGCGCCAGGGCATCTGCATGGTCGAAATGCTGCAAGTGGCCATGATTCTGCTCAGGATCTAGTGTGGCTCGCAGTGCATCTACACGTTGTTCCAGCGCCTGCTCGGGCATGGTCTGGACATGAAAAGCGGTACGTCCATCGGCAGCAATTGCCCAGACATAGAGCTTGTCTTGCAAGGCCAGGGCGCTGATCAGGGCCTCTCCGGCCTGCAGCATGGCCTGCACGTCTTTGACTCCCGGAGGCTGGGGGTGAGTCAGCTGCTCGAAGCGGGCAAATTGCCGGTGCAGTGTGGACTGGCTTTGTGCCAGCTGTTTTTGTGTCTGGGTAATTTGCTGACGTAACTCGTCAATCCGCGCGGCGTTTTGCTCTGCCGCAGTTTTTTGCAGCTGGGTATCCAGCAAACCATACAAGGCTTGCAAACTGTACTGCGCATCCTGCTCGGCACGGACCAGCTCACCCAAACCGTTTTGCCCTGCCACGGCACGGGCTGCACTGTCACTGACCGACTGCTGCACAGTGGAGTTGCGCAGCAAGTCACCAATGCGAAACGAGGTGTCAAAAGCAGCAGCCTGGCTGGTACTGCTTTGCTGCCCGGCCAGCATGTCCAGATAGGCAGACAGGATGAAGCGCCGATACAAAGGATTGAGGCCGCTTTCCATCTCGGCCATGGTGACACCCTGCGGCATCAGAAAGCCTTCCAGCGCCTGCTGGAACAGCGGAGCAGCCTGCTGTGCCTGATGTTGTTGCCACAAGGCAGCGGCCAGCATGCCGGCGGCACGTCGGGTATAGAAATGGTCGGGACCGAAATTGCGGTTGGTGCTGGCCAGATTACGCCGCGCCAGCTGTTCGGCCTTGGTGGCAGCCCCGCTTTGCAAGGCCAGCAGGGAACGCAGCAAGCCTCCCGGCAGTTTTTTGCTGAGTGCGGGGTCATTGACGACGCTGCGATCCATGCTATCCAGCAAGGCAGCGGCCTCGTCCCAACGTTCCAGTCCCAACAGGACGTTGACCTGGCGGTTCTGGGTAAAAATGGTCTGGCTATTGATCACCGAAAGATCCTGCATCCCGTTCTGCATGGCATGCAACCGTTCCAAGGCCGCCTGGAAATGCCCGGTGTATTTCAGATAGTCAACTTCCAGTCGTGCCAGGGTAAAGCTGGACTGATTGATGGGATGAGCATGCAAAAAGCTATTCAATCGCCACAGGTCTTGCAGAGCACTGTCGGCATTATCCAGCGCCAATTCCAGCCGCACCTTGTCTTGCAGGTAGTTTGCATATGTCTGGTAGGCAATGCGCTGCCACCAGGTGTTTTCCTGCGCCTCTGCCTCGGCCAGCAAGGCTGCAGCCGGAGTCGGACTATCTGTCAGCAATTCGGTTGCTTCGCGGTACTTGCCTTGCTGGTTCAACCAGCGAGCCCTGAGCATGAGCTGTTCCAGCTGGATGCGGTGCAGATAGAGCGGGGGGACGGGATTATGTGGCCGATATACGCGCTTTTCTTCCCGATTGATGGCCTGCTGACCCAGATCAATCAGGCGGGCGCTTTCCTTGAAATTGTCTTCATCCAGAAAAATGGAGCTCAACTCATGGTAAAGATAATATTTGTCGACACCACGCCCCGCCAGCGCCTGACACTCCTCCACTGCTTGCTGACGCTGGCCATAGCTCAGCATCCAGAAGCAATGTTGTGTCTGCGCCTCGATACTGTTTGGCAAGGTGCTCAGCCAGCCATCAAGCACTTTCAGTTGCAGCTCATGGTCACCCAGCCGTCTGGCCAGGCCCAGTTTTTCCGCATAAAACCGCTCACTGTCCGCAGGCTTTGCTCCCTCTGGTAAAGAGGCATCCAGTGCAGCCTTGGTCCTGGCCATTTCCTCAGGAGAGGGCTGCCAACCCAGCCCTGCCGTGCCGGCACTGGAAGCACCATCGGCAGGCAGCATCCGCGGGGTCAGGACATCAGCTTCCGGTAACTGGGAATTGGCTGCCCACGCCGGCATGGCCAGCATGGATGCAGCCAGTACCGCCACCATGGAGCTGGCTGCCGCCTGGTACCAAGGCCTCATGTCAGCGTGTTTCCTGCACGCTTAACAAGGTCGAAGCAAAGGAATCCGCACAATGGCGTGCCACCATCAGGTTACGCAAGTGCCCGGAATCGCCACTGCACTCCTGTGCACCAATATTGGCAGACGTGGATAGCACTTGTTGCAACAAAGAACGTCCCTGTGGGTCCAGCAGCGTCTGCATGAATGGACCCGCCGGCACGGCCTTCAACCGAGACAGATCACGTGGTGAATCGGCCACCATCACCAGCAGCGTATCCTTTCCTGCTGGGCCGGCGGTATCAATTTGCCAGGCTTGATGGGGAAGTTGCAGCGTCTGGCCTGCTTTGACCATATTGTTGTCATCCAGCTTGTTGGGATAAAGCAGATACAGACTCTTGCCATCGGAACCGGCCAGGGCGATATACAGATAGCCATCCTGCCGCGAAGTGACCGTCAGGCCCAATTTATCCTTGCCGATCCTGAGTTTGCTGCTGGCCAGACTGGCCAGTACCTCGCGGGAACCGTCGCGTTGGGCGTGCACCAGCTCCAGAATGCGGGCGGGACTGGCAGCCACGGCATGTTCCAGCGGCATCGGTTTGTTATCGACAGGCTTGAGTGACGGCGGGTTCTGACTGATAACAGGCGGTTTGATTGCGCTCACCGCCGCCTGACTTGCTGCGGCATCGACGGGCGCCACCACTGGCGTGACAAAGGCCGATTTGATCCAGGCCGGCACGAAGCTCCGGTTACCGCCGATGCTCATGTGCTGGCCGCTGATATTCTGTTTGCCGGCCAAGCGTTGATCGAGCTTGTCCTGGGCACAGCGGGTAATGTCCTCCACGGTCACCGAGCCACTGCCACTATTGTCCCTGGCCTCCCCCAGCAGACAGTCACGCCAGGCCACGGTGGCCATGCCGCCATGATTGCCATCATCAAACGACACTTCGTCCGGTCGGCTGGCGGCAATGTGAACGACATTCTGCGGCAGACCGCCCTCCTGTTTGAATGCCGTATCGAATGAGCGGGTTTTGAAGTTGCTGGGTTGCACACAACTGGCGGAAGCCGGCACGGTGGCAAACTTGGGCGTCAGCCATTCACCATTCAGTGACACGGCCCGGGTTTTCAACGGCATGGCAGCAATACCGCCAGAGAAGCAGGCATCGTAGAACACCAGCAGCTTGTCGGTCTTTTTCGCCAGCGGAGACAGCAGCTGACTGATTTCCTTATTGCTCAGCACCTCGCCATCACTGGCCAGCAAGCCCTCGGTACAGCTGCCTTCGACACTACCTGGCTCATGCCAGCGTGTGCCATGGCCAGAGTAATAGACAAACACCCGGTCACCCGGCAGCAAGCGCTGGTTGAGGCGGGCAATCTCCGCCTTGATGTTGCTGGCAGAGGCCTGATCATCCCGCAGATAGCTGATGTTCTGTTCCGGAATGCTCATGCTCTGCGCCATCTGGCTGGCGCTGACCATATCGTATTGCACGCCCTTCAAGGCAGGGATATGGCTGTCGCTATAGTGGCCGATGCCAATCACCAGCGCATAGCGGTTGTTTTGTGCCGGAGGTGCAACAGGCGTGGTCTCGGCCAAACTCAGGCCGGCAAGCGTGCACATGGCGAGAGCAAGAGCTTGTTGTTTCATGGGGTGAAGGACCTTCAATTGGGTATATCCAGATTGACGATGCGGACTCGTCGATTGGCTGCTGCAAACGGGTCGACCGGGTTGGCAGGCTCACTTGCCCCTTTGCCAGCAGACCGCAAGCGCTCCGCCGCCACCCCCAATGCAACCAGCGTCTTCTTCACTTCACTGGCGCGTCGCTCCGACAATTGCTGATTGAATGCCGCGCCACCCTTGGCGTCGGTATGGCCTTCGACCAGAAAGCTGCTGTGTTCAAGCTCGGGGGATTTCAACGCGCTGGCCAGATGTTCCAGCGCAAGCTGGCTGCCATGATTGATATGTGAGGAGTTGAAATCGAACTGGATCGCCAAGGAGACACTGGGTGGAGCATCCTGATTGACCTCTGCCGTTGGATTGACGGGTGCTGGCTTGGCAAGCAGATTGCGCAGGCTGCGTGTTTTTAGCGGCAGCAGTGCATCAATCAGGCTGCGCGTATCCGGGGCGTCATCAGCAAGAACCGTGCGGCTTGCACCTGCCAGCAAGGCGAGGGCCAACAAGATGTGTGCAGTTTTCATTCAAATGCTTCAATTGAAAATCATCGCCAGATTGTAGGATTTGGCAACATTAAATTCAATCGGCATGATTAGCTTTGTTGCGATTGGCGGTGAACTGGCGAGCGCTGCAACAAACAAAAACCAGCGCCCCTTCCCACAAAGGGGAGCGCTGGTTTTGGCATTGCTCCATCCACGGTTGAGCCCCAAAGCAGCCTGCACATGGCTGCCATCCGAGGCCTACACCACAAGGCAGTCATCATCCCTGCGTTCCGGCTCCATGGCATGAATGAACACCGTGTAGGTATCCGCAGGACGCAGCCCGCCGGCGCAATCCAGAGCCCGGCCGATTGCCCCACGGTGGTAGCTGCCGTGATTGACCAGATGGAACAACACCTCTTCACGCGTCATCGCCCCGTTTTGCCCGTCCAGAAAACGAAAACGGATGATCTCGCCCAACTGCTCGGCCGGCGTGGCGGCAAGGTAGCTTTGCAGCCATGTATTGGAGTCGGACAAACGCTGGCACAGCTCTTCCAGCGGCGGGACGATTGCGGAGTTCGAGGTCGCATGCGGTTCCACGCCCCCTTGCAGCCGGGCGCGGAATACCTCCTCCACACGAATCATATGGTTCAGTTGCTGACAGCAGAATGCCATTTCCGCTGGAAACTGCTCTACAGCCACACTGGCCACGGCATCCAGCGTGCGCTTATCCGCCCATTGTTTGTACTGGAGTTGCCT
>JAFANL010000028.1 GCA_019232735.1 Aquitalea sp.
GATGACCGGGCCGGGATTGTCACGCAGCCAGGCAACACATTGCTGGATGATGCGGTTGGACTGGCGCATTTCTTCCACGCGGACCAGGTAACGGTCGTAGCTGTCGCCACCCTTGCCCACCGGAATATCAAAGTCCAGACGGTCGTATACATCGTAGGGCTGCTTCTTGCGCAGGTCCCATTCGATGCCGGAACCACGAAGCATCGGGCCGGAGAAGCCCAGATTCTTGGCACGTTCCGCGCTGACCACGCCGATATCCACGGTACGCTGCTTCCAGATACGGTTATCGGTCAGCAGGGTTTCGTATTCGTCGACATAGGTCGGGAAACGCTTGGTGAAATCGTCGATGAAGTCCAGCATCGAACCCTTGCGGCCTTCGTTCAGACGCGCCAGTTCCTTGGCGTTCTTGATCTTGGATACGGTGTACTGCGGCATGGAGTCCGGCAGATCACGGTATACGCCACCCGGGCGGAAGTAGGCAGCATGCATACGGGCACCGGACACGGCTTCATAGCAGTCCATCAGATCCTCACGCTCACGGAAAGCGTACAGGAACATGGTCATGGCGCCGATGTCGATGGCGTGTGCGCCAATCCACAGCAGGTGGTTCAGGATACGGGTGATTTCAGCGAACATCACACGGATGTATTGCGCACGCAGCGGCACTTCGATCTGCAGCAGCTTTTCGATGGCCAGGCAGTAGGCGTGCTCGTTACACATCATGGACACGTAGTCCAGACGGTCCATATACGGCAGCGACTGGATGAAAGTCTTGCTTTCAGCCAGTTTCTCGGTACCGCGGTGCAACAGGCCGATATGCGGGTCGGCACGCTGGATGACTTCGCCGTCCAGCTCCAGCACCAGACGCAATACGCCGTGGGCTGCCGGGTGCTGAGGACCGAAGTTCAGCGTGTAGTTACGGATCTCAGCCACCGTAGTTCTCCTCACGAATGATGCGCGGAGTGATTTCGCGCGGTTCGATGGTAACCGGCTGGTAGATCACGCGCTGCTGGGTCGGGTCGTAACGCATTTCCACATGACCGGACAGCGGGAAATCCTTGCGGAAGGGATGGCCGACAAAGCCATAGTCGGTCAGGATGCGACGCAGGTCAGGGTGACCTTCAAACACGATGCCGTACAGGTCGAACGCTTCACGCTCGAACCAGTTGGCCGCATTCCAGATCGGGTTGACCGAGGCGAGCAGCGGGAAGCTGTCATCTTCGGCAAACACGCGCAGACGAATACGGACATTGTGCTTGAGCGACAGCAGGTGGTAGACGGCGGCAAAGCGCGGACCATCCCACGGCTCGTCGCGGTAGGCGCTGTAGTCCATACCGCACAGGTCGATCAGTTGTTCGAAGGAAAGCTCAGCATGATCGCGCAGCGTGGTGGCCACCGCGGTCAGATCTGCTGCCTTGCAGACGATGGTCAGTTCATCGAGGGCCAGCGTGCTTGAAACAAGCTTGTCGCCCAGCACACGCTCGACGACCGATCCCAGTGCTTCCATTTTCTTGGAGGCCATAAGTGCTTACCTTATCGGGCGATGGTAGAGGTGCGTTTGATCTTGTTCTGCAGCTGGATGATGCCATACAGCAGTGCTTCGGCAGTCGGTGGACAGCCAGGCACATAGACATCGACCGGCACGATGCGGTCACAGCCACGGACGACAGAATAGGAGTAGTGGTAATAACCACCACCGTTGGCACAGGAACCCATGGAGATGACCCAGCGCGGCTCAGCCATCTGGTCATACACCTTGCGCAGCGCCGGTGCCATCTTGTTGCACAGCGTACCAGCCACGATCATCAGGTCAGACTGACGGGGACTGGGACGGAAAACGATGCCGAAACGGTCCAGGTCGTAACGCGCGGCACCGGCATGCATCATCTCCACCGCACAGCAGGCCAGACCGAAAGTCATGGGCCACAGCGAACCGGTCCGGGTGTAGTTGATGAGCTTGTCGGCTGTCGTGGTGACGAAGCCTTTTTCCAGAATACCTTCTACTCCCATTCCAGCGCTCCCTTTTTCCACATGTAGACGAAGCCCAGCGTCAGTACCGCCAGGAACTCCACCATGACGCCAAAGCCATACGCACCCAGCTCTTTCAGAACCACGGCCCAGGGAAACAGGAACGCGATTTCGAGATCGAACAGAATGAACAGAATGGCAATGAGGTAATAGCGAACGTCAAACTTCATGCGCGCATCTTCGAAGGCCTCGAATCCGCACTCATAAGGAGAGAGTTTCTCAGGGTCGGGACGATTGGGTGCGAGGACCTTGCCAAGAACAATAGGACCCACGCCGACCAACAATCCGACGATGACAAACAACAGAATGGGAAAATAATTTTGCAGCATTTCCCGTACACCCCCAAAAAAAGGAGGAATTACCCTCCTTGGCTCCAAATAAAATAGGCCACCGGGAATCCCGGTGGCCTATTTTTGAATGGTGGTGCCGACAGTGAGACTCGAACTCACACAGCCTACGGCCACTACCCCCTCAAGATAGCGTGTCTACCAATTTCACCATGTCGGCACGTTTTAACTTTACTGTCACTCCGGTATTTTTGATGTCGTGCCCGAAGCTTTGCCAGTGGTTGCCCCGACCGGGATTTGCGGCGCAACTTGTTCAACCTTGCCACCCATCACACCCAGATCTGTTTTTCCGCCCCCCGACAGATAAACAAGAGTGAGACTGGTGGAGAAGAATACAACCGCTGCAATCGCAGTGGTTCTACTCAGAAAATTTGCAGAGCCAGACGCACCGAACAGACTTCCGGAAGCGCCGCTACCGAAAGCCGCACCCATATCCGCACCCTTGCCATGTTGCATGAGAACAAGGACGATAATCGTCACTGCGGAAAGGAGGTTAATTACCCAAATAAGCGTCTTAATAA
Organism: Aquitalea sp.; assembly: GCA_019232735.1. Taxonomy (GTDB): domain Bacteria; phylum Pseudomonadota; class Gammaproteobacteria; order Burkholderiales; family Chromobacteriaceae; genus Aquitalea. Next base: position 2,897 of record JAFANL010000028.1, read on the forward strand.
GTTCCATACTATATCAATTTTCCTGCGGCCTGGCAAATCATCCTGAATGATCCGGCGTCCAGAGATGCCCCACCAACAAGGGCTCCATCGACATTTTCTGTCATCAGGATTGACTCGGCATTCTCTGCCTTTACACTGCCGCCGTAGAGGACGCGAATATTAGCGGAGGGCTTGGCATTTTGCAAGCACCACGTTTTGATGGCGGTGTGAATCTCGGCAATCTGCTCCAGCGAGGCGACCTTGCCGGTACCGATGGCCCACACCGGTTCATAGGCAATGACATATTCGCCATCACCCACCTCACCCAGAATGGATAGCTGCTGGAAGATGACATCCAGATAGCCGCCCTGCTCACGCTGCTCCAGCGTCTCGCCCACACACAGTACCGGAACCATACCAGCAGCGAGCGTGTTGTTCATTTTGGCCAGCAGGGCCGGATTGGTCTCGGCAAAATACTGGCGGCGCTCTGAATGCCCCACCAGCACATAACGGCAGCCAATATCCTGCAACATGGCCGCAGACACTTCGCCCGTGAACGCACCGTCCTTGGCAAAGGCACTGACATCCTGTGCACCCAGTTGCAGGGCGTGCTGGTTGAGGCTGCCAGCCAGCGGAGCCAGATAGACTGCAGGCGCGGCGACGGCAACCCACGGCTGATTGCAAACCGGGTCGGCCAATAGCGATTGCACCAACGCCTGGGCGGTGCCTGCGCGGGTATTCATTTTCCAGTTGCCGATAATCAGCTTGCCTGCCATCTCTGCTGCCTCCGTATAAGAGTTGCGGATTATAGCCCCACTCCCGTCAGCGTCAAAGTGCGCTGCGGGCTTTTCGACGACTTGTAATATTTCTGAAAACTTGGGGGACTAGGATGCGCCTCAACACTTCGCTGGGCTTTACCCAACACAATTCAGGAGCAAGCATGAAACAGTCTGTACGTCTGGTCGCCTCGCTGGCCTTGTCCGCTGGCTTTGTCGCTGGTGCCGCCATGGCTGCCGACATCACAGGTGCCGGTGCTACCTTCCCGTACCCGCTGTATGCCAAATGGGCTGCCACTTACAAAGCCACCACCAATAACAGCATGAACTATCAGTCCATCGGTTCTGGTGGTGGTATCAAGCAGATTCAGTCCAAGACTGTTGATTTCGGTGCTTCCGACATGCCCTTGAAGCCGGAAGAGCTGGAAAAGTCCGGCCTGACCCAATTCCCGACCGTGCTGGGCGGCGTGGTGCCTGTCATCAATGTACCGGGTATCAGCGCAGGCCAGGTCAAGTTTACCGGCCCGCTGCTGTCTGACATCTTCCTGGGCAAGATCACCAAGTGGAATGACGCGGCCATTGCCAGCCTGAACCCGGGCGTCAAGCTGCCGGATCAGCGCATTACCGTCATCCACCGTGCCGACGGCTCCGGCACCACCTTCATCTTCACCAACTACCTGTCCAAGGTTTCCAGCGAATGGTCCAGCAAGGTAGGCGCCAATACTTCGGTGAACTGGCCGGCCGGTACCGGTGGCAAGGGTAATGAGGGTGTTGCCAACTATGTGACCCGCATCAAGGGTTCCATCGGCTACGTTGAATACGCTTATGCCAAACAGAACAAGCTGGCTTACGGCGAACTGAAGAATGCTGCGGGCAGCTTTGTTGCTCCGGATGACAAATCTTTCCGCGCCGCTGCCGCCAATGCCGACTGGAAAAAGGCCCCGGGCTTCTACCTGCTGCTGACCAACCAGCCGGGCAAGGATAGCTGGCCGATTTCCGGTGCCACCTTCATCCTGATGCACAAGAAACAGGACAAGCCGGCTCAAGGTACCGAAGTGCTGAAGTTCTTTGACTGGGCTTACAAGAACGGCGACAAGACCGCGCTGGATCTGGATTACATCCCGATGCCGGACAACGTCAAGGCAGTGATCCGGACCAGCTGGAAGCAGATCACCGATGCCGGTGGCAAGCCGGTACTGAACTAAGCACCGTTTGGCAACTCCTGCTGGTGGCCTTCTACCCGAATCAGCCAGCCGGTGCGCCACCAAGGCCGGGGTCAAGCACCCCGGCTTTTTGTCTGAGACGTGACTGAGTATCTCTCATGGAAAAGTTCAGCAATAACCAGCAAATGCAGCGGCAACAGCTGCTAGACAATATCTTCAGGGTCACCACCCGCTTTTTTGCCTTTCTGGTATTGGCCTTGCTGGTGGGCATCCTGATTTCCCTCATCATCGGTGCCATGCCCAGCCTGAGCAAATTCGGCTGGTCCTTCCTGACCGAGAGCGAGTGGGATCCGGTAGGGCAGAAATTCGGCGCCCTGGTACCGGTGTTCGGCACCCTGGCCACTTCAGTCATCGCCCTGCTGATCGGCGTACCGGTCAGCTTCGGCATTGCAATCTTCCTGACCGAGCTGTGCCCGAATGCGCTCAAGCGTCCGCTGGGTATTGCCGTCGAACTGCTGGCCGGCATTCCGTCCATCATTTACGGCATGTGGGGCCTGTTCGTGTTTGCGCCGCTGTTTGCCGATCATGTACAACCCTTGCTGATCGATAATCTTGGTGATATCCCGCTGATCGGCCTGCTGTTTCAGGGTGCTCCGATGGGCATTGGCGTATTTACCGCCGGCCTGATCCTGGCGGTGATGGTAATTCCCTTTATTGCCTCGGTGATGCGCGATGTGTTCGAAGTGGTGCCGACCATGCTGAAGGAATCGGCCTATGGCCTGGGTTCCACCACCTGGGAGGTGGTGCGCTATGTGGTGCTGCCTTACACCAAGACCGGTGTCGTCGGCGGCATCATGCTGGGCCTGGGTCGGGCGCTGGGCGAAACCATGGCGGTGACCTTCGTGATCGGTAATTCTTCACGCTTTGCCGTCGGCCTGTTCGAGCCGGGCCAGTCGATCTCCTCCGCGCTGGCCAACGAGTTTGCCGAAGCCACCGGCGAGTTCCACATGGCTTCGCTGATCGAACTGGGCCTGATCCTGTTCTTCATCACCTTCGTCGTACTGGCCTGCGCCAAGCTCCTGCTGTTGCGTTTGCAAAAGCAGGAAGGCAAGGCATCCTGACAAGGCGCTATCATCATGGCTAACAGCACATTGAGCGAACCCCTGAATCATCAGGCCCGCAGCGAAAGCAGCAGCACCATGAATACTTCCATCTATCGTCGTCGCCGACTGGTGAATGCCTTCAATATGGGTGCCTCCACCCTGACCATGGCATTCGGCCTGTTCTGGCTGTTCTGGATTCTGATTACCCTGCTGCAGCATGGCCTGTCCGGCATCAGCCTGCAGGCCTTCACCCAGAGCACCCCCCCGCCGGGGAGCCAGGGCGGGCTGGCCAATGCCATTTACGGCAGCCTGGCCATGACCCTGTTCGGCACGCTGATCGGCACCCCGATCGGCATTTTTGCTGGCATCTATCTGGCGGAATTCGGTCAGCGTGGCTGGCTGGCCCCGGCCACCCGCTTCATCAATGACATCCTGCTGTCGGCGCCGTCCATCGTCATCGGCCTGTTTGTCTACGAAGTGTATGTAGTCAGCGTGGGGCACTTCTCCGGCTGGGCAGGTTCCCTGGCCCTGGCCTTGCTGGTAATCCCGGTGGTGGTACGTACCACCGAGAACATGCTGCGCCTGGTGCCCAACACCCTGCGTGAAGCCGCCGCCGCGCTGGGGACTCCGCAATGGAAGATCACCCTGTATGTCACCCTGCGCTCGGCCAAGGCCGGCGTACTGACCGGTATTCTGCTGGCCGTGGCACGGATCTCCGGCGAAACGGCGCCGCTGCTGTTTACCGCGCTGAACAACCAGTTCTTCAACAGCAATATGAATCAGCCGATGGCCAACCTGCCTATCGTGATCTTCCAGTTTGCCATGAGCCCCTACGAGGACTGGCATACCCTGGCCTGGGCCGGTGCTTTGCTGATCACCATGAGCGTGCTGACGCTCAATATCATTGCCCGCTGGATGGGCAGCCAGAAAACCCAATCGCATTAAGGCATGACGACTATGGCTGATAACAACGTCAAGCTTCAGGTCAAGAATCTGAACTTCTTCTACGGCAACTTCCACGCATTGAAAAACATCAATCTGGAGATTGCCCCGCGCATGGTCACTGCCTTCATCGGCCCGTCCGGTTGTGGCAAGTCCACGCTGCTGCGCACCTTCAACCGCATGTACGAGCTGTATCCCGGCTTGCGCTCCGAGGGTGAAATCCTGCTGGATGGCAATAACATCCTGGGCCGTGATGTGGATATCAACCTGCTGCGCGCCAAGGTAGGCATGGTATTCCAGAAGCCGACGCCCTTCCCGATGTCCATCTACGATAACATCACCTTCGGGGTGAAGCTGTATGAGAAGTTGGCCAAAACCGAAATGGACGATCGCGTAGAGTGGGCACTGCGCAAGGCGGCGCTGTGGGATGAAGTCAAGGACAAGCTCAAGCAGTCCGGCAACTCCCTGTCCGGTGGTCAGCAACAACGTCTGTGCATTGCCCGCGCCGTGGCCTCCCGCCCGGAAGTGCTGCTGCTGGACGAACCGACTTCCGCACTGGATCCGATTTCCACGGCTCACATCGAAGAACTCATTCATGAGCTGAAAGAGGATTACACCATCGCCATTGTGACCCACAATATGCAGCAGGCGGCCCGGGTTTCCGATTTCACCGCCTATATGTATCTGGGTGAACTGGTGGAGTTTGGCGAAACCGACAATATCTTTACCGCGCCGAAACAAAAGGCCACCGAAGACTACATCACCGGCAAATTCGGCTAATCAGCCAAACCCGGCAATACCCCTGCCCTTCTGCCAGAAGGACAGGGGTATTTTGCGTATTGAGCACCACGGATTTGCCGCCCGAATGCCTGGAAAAACCGGGTAAAAACCAAGCCTGTCAAGGATGTCCCCTGCCCCGCGACGGGAATACGACAAGCCTGGTTTTTTTTATTGCATTTACTTGACGATCAACGGTCTGGACACAACAATCCCGGCTTTCCTTTACACGATTTTTATGATCATGCTGGAGCTCTTTGCAGGACTGGACACGCACGTGGCCATTACCCTGGTTTTGTCTCTCGGCTTTGTCCTGGCCTTTGAATTCATCAATGGTTTCCATGACACGGCCAATGCGGTTGCCACCGTCATCTATACCCAATCCATGAAACCGCGGCTGGCGGTGTTCGCTTCCGGTGTCTTCAACTTTCTGGGCGTACTGACCGGCGGTCTGGCCGTTGCCTACGCCATCGTGCATCTGTTGCCGGTGGACTTGCTGGTTTCAGTCAATACCGCACGTGGCATGGCCATGGTGTTCGCCCTGCTAGCAGCCGCCATTGCCTGGAATCTGGGTACCTGGTATTTCGGCCTACCTGCTTCCAGTTCGCACACCCTGATCGGCGCCATTCTCGGGGTTGGCCTGGCCAACAGCCTGATCAATGGCACCCCGCTGTCGCAAGGGGTCAACTGGGCCAAGGCCATCGATGTCGGCATGTCGCTGCTGTGCTCGCCGCTGGTAGGCGCCTTGCTGTCCGGCCTGCTGGTGATTGCCCTGCGCCGCGCCCGCCCGCTCAGCAATATGCACAAGACCCCTTTCCAGCGCCAACAGGTTGAAGGCCGCAAGCATCCTCCGTTCTGGATGCGCTTCATGCTGATTGTCAGCTCTATGGGCGTGAGCTTCTCGCACGGCTCCAATGATGGCCAGAAAGGAGTCGGCCTGATCATGCTGGTGCTGATCGGCATTGTACCGGCCAAGTATGTGCTGAACCTGGATAGCACCCCTTACCAGATCGAACGCACCCGTGATGCAGCCTTGCATCTGCAACAGTTCTACAACCGTCACCAGCCCGCGCTGGACGCCATGTTCAAACCGGCACCGGCCGGCAGCAACGCCCATGACTGCCGTCCACGCGATACCCTGCGTACTGCCGACAATCTGATTTCGGCACTGGGCGATGGCAGCACTTATCGTAACCTGCCGGACAACAAGCGCTGGGACGTACGTACTGATCTGCTGTGTCTGGATGATGCTGCCAAGAAGGCTTCCTCCCTGCCCAACCTGAGCGCGGACGATAAACAGCTGCTGAACAATCTGCGCAAGGATCTGACCGTCACCACCGAATACGCCCCGACCTGGGTGATCATCGCCGTGGCACTGGCACTGGGCGG
>JAFANL010000053.1 GCA_019232735.1 Aquitalea sp.
CGACCGCATGGAGTTCACCCTGCAAAAAGGGGTGGAGATGGGGGTGTCCCTGTTTCAGCCCATTGCCGCCGAGCGTTCGGTGGTCAAGCTGTCCGGTGACCGTGCCGACAAGCGGGTGCAGCGCTGGCAGGAAATCGTGCAGTCCGCTTGTGAACAATGTGGCCGCAATACCTTGCCACAGGTGCTGCCCATCCTCAGCCTGAACGAGTGGCTGCAGCAGCAGGTGGCGGCCGATGCCCGGCTGATCCTGTCGCCGTTGGGAACGCAGAAACTGGCGGATATCGCGACGGCTCCCAAGCGGGCCTGGCTGATGGCCGGGCCGGAAGGTGGTTATTCGGCACGCGAGGAGGCGGCTGCGCTGGATGCCGGCTGGACGCCGCTGAAGCTGGGGCCGCGTATTCTGCGTACTGAGACGGCTGCCCTGGCCGCCGTCGCCGCCGTGCAGGCGGTGTGGGGGGATTACTGTATCTGAGTTCTGGCTATCCGCGCTCAGCATCAGTCACAGCAAGCCTTTGAACCGCTTCGCGGTGCTGTTTACATGGCGGGGCAGCGACAAGAGTGGTCGCGATCGCACTGACGATGCATGACATTCCCCGTGGCGCGCGCCGTCGGAGCTGCGTTGGGCAAGGTTTTAAGCCGCCGCATGTTTGAGCCATTCGACGTTAGCGAATGGCGAGTTCGGCGGTGCCTTGCCCGGCGCGGATACGGCGGAAATACGCGCAACCCGGGGTCGCCTAGGGGTGCAGGGGAGCTGGCGACACAGCTCCCCTGCCTGCTCGGCGGGCAGCCCCGCCATGAAAACTATCCCGCGAAGCGGACAAACGGGTGGTTACAACGTGGTCATTGCCATACTTGCGGGGCCTGGCAGGCAAGTGCAGCCAACAAAAAGCCCGGCAGAGCCGGGCTGGTGTCAGGCATGCACGTACCGGCCCTCTCAAGCCGTGGTGGCGATTTCCTGCTGGCGGTAAATCAGGGTGCCGGCCAACAGCAGCTCCTGTTCGTTGAGGGCAAACTGGCCGGGCGGGGCGGCACGCTCAAACTGGAAACGTCGCCCCTCGTATTCGATCCAGGCACTGATGGGCTGGTTGTGAAAGCGACCCAGGATTTCTTCCGAGCAGGTAACACTGGCCACATCGTTGACGATGAAGCCTGTCGTTGCCGGGCTGGCTTCTTCCAGTTCCCACTTTTCCTGCGGTACGGGCTGCGGTGTGTTGCGGGTGGCCATGTTGAGCCACAGGCGGTACACCCATAGCGGCAGCAGCACGCGATGGACACGCTTGTCGTCGGTAATGACACAGGCAATGGGAAAGCGATGATGACAGGCCGGGCAATGGCCTTGTGCCGCCAGGAACAGTTTGTCCTGCTGCAGGCTGGCCAGGCCGGACATGTGTTCGCAGCCCACCATGGCGTGGCAACGCGGGCAATGCTTGCCGAAGCGGCGGACCCGGTTGCCATTGGGGAAGCTTACCGGGAGATAACTGGAAATCGGGTGCTGTCTGGCCATTTACTACCAATCCACTGCAATGCCGGTCTGGCGGAATGGCATGCAGTATACCCTGTCCGCCGGTCTGACGGACAGGTGACGGTAGACCTGTCTCGGGCTCAGTCCAGGCTCAGCCGGCACTGCAGGCTGTGGCTGGCACCGGGTTCCAGCGTGCGGCTGTCTTCTCCGGCATTGGCCGCCTCGATGCACACGAAATCATGCCAGCCGGCGTCAGGCAGGTCGGCCAGCCGGGCCGCCTTGTCCTGCCACGGGTTCCAGACCACCACGCTGGCCGAACCGCTACGGCTGATGCGCAGGCGGCGTTGCCATGCCGGATCGTCCAGCACCACATCCGTTTCGCTGTAGACAATGGCATCGAATTCGCCCTGCAGTTGTAGCGGTTCTGCTGGCAGCCGGCTGTAACGCCCGGCCACCTTGTCTTCACAGACCGTATTTTCCAGCCCGTGCAGGCGGATATGGCGGCTGTCGCTGACGGCAAGATAGCTGTGCAGTGCGGCGCTGATGGTGTGTGGCTGGCTGCTGTTGTTACGCGTATGCAGGCGGATATCGATGTGCTCGGCCAGCGTGTATTCCAGTTCTGCGCTCAGGCCCTGCCAGTCCGGGCCCTGCAGTTTCACGTGGAAGGCCTCACCATCGCGCTGTACTTCCAGCAATTGCCATGCTTGCTGGCGCGCCACGCCGTGGGCCGGTGCCGTGCTGTCTGCCGGATGCGGGCCAAACCAGGGCCAGCAGACCGGGATACCACCACGGATGGCCTTGCCGCTTTGCAATGCGGCTTGTGGCGACATATAGAGCCAGGCTTGCTGACCATAGGGCTGGTAAGCCAGCAACTGCCCGCCCAGCAAGGACAGGGTGGCGGAGAAGCGGCCATTGTCCAGCTGCAACAGGGTGAGTGCGTTGCCCAGGGTAATCAGTTGGGCTCCGGAAGGCAGAGGGGGGGCCATGGCTTATCTCGCAAGCTGGAAAATGGGCTGATCATAGCGCAATGTCGGCGGCTGATCTGTGCCGGATGGCAGCAAGCGGCATGGGCAAGGCTGGTCAGGCCCGCGGGAACAAGGCATGCTAGCGCACGTTCGTCTGTGCTGGATCAGCCAGTTGGCGTTCAGTCTGGTCTAGAATCCATCCATCTTCCTTCTGACTTCATGGAATCCAAGGTGTCTGCCACAGCTCAACCGCGCTATCTGCGCATCAAGGAATACATTCTGGAGGGAATCCGTAAAAAGGAATTCCTGCCGGGCTGCAAGATCCCGCCGGAGCTGGAGCTGGCCAGCCAGTTTTCCGTGTCGCGCATGACGGTGAACAAGGCGGTGCGGGATCTGGCCGAAGCCGGCATCCTGCTGCGCTTTGCCGGTGACGGTACCTATGTGGCGGAGCGCAAGGCCGAATCGCCGCTGCTGGACATCAACAATATCGCGGCCGAGGTGGAGGCGCGTGGCCATACCCACAGTGCCGATGTGCATCAGCTGGAAACCATCGCCGCCGGTGAAGACATTGCCCTGCAACTGGGTGTGAAGGTGGGTACGCCCATTTTCCATTCCATCCTGGTGCACCGTGAGGACGGGCTGCCCATCCAGCTGGAAGACCGCTATGTCAATCCGGTCTGGGCGCCGGACTATATCGTGCAGGATTTCAGCCGTCGCACGCCTAATGAATACCTGATGGAAAGCTGCCCGCTGACCGATATCGAGCACACGGTGGAAGCCATCCTGCCGGATGCGCGCGAGCTGGCCATGCTGGAAATCACGGCGGGGGAGCCTTGCCTGCTGGTATTGCGCCGGACCTGGTCGTACAAGAATCTGGTGACCTTTGCCCGCCTGGTGCATCCGGGGGGCCGCTACAAGCTGCGTTCGCAAAGCCGGGTCAAGAAATAAGCACCTGCGTTGCCGGCACCACCGCCGGCGATTGCCGCTCACGGCTCATCCTCCTTCCTCTTCTCATGCATAGCCAGCCACCCCGCTCAGGGCTGCGCTGGTCGCGTCCACGTGTTGCCGGATTCACTCTATAAAGACAGGGCAGGGCCGATGGCCTTGTTGCGGCTCGGCTCGGGGTGGCGCGTGGCATCACCATGTGCCAACAATTGACTATACAAATACTGTTGGATTTTTGATGCACCAAGGGAGCCGCCGGCTCCTTTTTTTATGCGCGCAAATTGTTGTATTTATTGAATATTTGAGAAATGTTTTATTGTATCCAACAACAAATTAATGTTGACACGGCGTCTTGTACGGTTTATTTGTATATACAAATCAGGAGCAAGAACCCATGACCCGACAATCCCAAGCCCAGCGCAGCCTGTGGCGTAATGCCAGATTGGCCACGCTGGATGTGTGCCACGACGCACCCTATGGTGCGCTGGACGGCCATGCGCTGCTGGTCGAAGACGGCCGCATTGCTGCCGTGCTGCCCGAAGCACAGCTGGACCTGGCGGCCTTTGATGGCGAAGTGGTGGATGCGCAAGGGCGCTGGATCACGCCCGGCTTCATCGATTGCCACACCCATCTGGTGTATGGCGGCAACCGTGCCGCCGAATGGGAAAAACGTCTCAACGGCGTGCCTTATCAACAGATCGCTGCCGAAGGTGGTGGCATTGTTTCCACCGTGCGCGCAACCCGCGCCCTGAGTGCCGATGGGCTGTACGACGCCAGTCTGCCGCGCTTGCAGGCCTTGATGGCCGAGGGCGTCACCACGCTGGAAAGCAAGTCCGGTTATGGCCTGAACCTGGCCGATGAGATCAAGCAGCTGCAGGTTGCGCGTCGTCTGGGTGAGACACTGCCCGTGGAGATGGCTCCCACCCTGCTGTCCGCCCATGCACTGCCGCCGGAATTTGCCGGCGATGCCGATGGCTATATCGAGCACGTTTGCCGCGTCATCCTGCCCACCGTGGCCGCACAAGGTCTGGCCGAGGCGGTGGACGTGTTCTGTGAAAGCGTGGGCTTCTCGCCAGCGCAGACCCGCCGCGTGTTTGAAGCCGCCGCCGCGCACGGCCTGAAGGTGAAGGGCCATGTCGAGCAGCTGTCCAATCTGCAGGGCGCGGCACTGGTGGCCGAATTTGCCGGCCTGTCGGCTGACCATATCGAATATCTGGACGCAGCTGGTGTCGCCGCGCTCAAGGCGGCCGGCACCGTGGCCGTGCTGCTGCCGGGGGCCTTTTACTTCCTGCGCGAAACGCAGAAACCGCCAGTGGAACTGCTGCGTGCCGCCGGGGTGCCGATGGCGGTATCCACCGACCTCAATCCCGGCACCAGCCCGTTTGCCTCCATCCGGCTGGCCATGAATCAGGCTTGTGTATTGTTCGGCCTGACCCCGGAAGAAGCACTGGCCGGGGTCACCCGCCATGCGGCACAAGCCCTGGGCCGTGCCCACAGCCATGGTCGTCTGGCTGCAGGCTGTGTCGCCGACCTGCTGTTGTGGGATATCGAACACCCTGCCGAAATCGTCTACGGACTCGGCGTCAACCCGTTGGCCGAGCGTGTGTTCCGTGGCCGCCGCCAGCACAAGGAAGCACAACAATGACACCCGATATGAAGATCTGGAGCGGCCGGGTCGATGCCGGCGAGGGCGAACTGGCACGCCGCTGGCACCAGCAAGTGGCCGCGTTTGCGCCTGGCCTGCCGCAGGGCGTGGGCCTGGTCGGTTTTGCCTGTGACGAAGGCGTACGCCGCAATCAGGGCCGTGTCGGTGCCGCTGCCGCGCCCGGTGTATTGCGCAAGGCGCTGGCCAATCTGGCCTGGCATCAGGCACAGCCGCTGTGTGATATGGGCGATGTGGCCTGT
>JAFANL010000030.1 GCA_019232735.1 Aquitalea sp.
CTCCACCTTGTTGACCATGGTGGTGACTTCGGTCAGCGCTTCCCACATCGGCTTGCCGGTTTCCTTGGCGATGATGGTGGCCAGTGCATCCTTGTTGGCCGTCAGCAACTCGCCAAAACGGCGGGCGATGGCAATGCGCTCATCCAGCGCCGTGCGCGCCCAGCCCTTGAAGGCCTGTCGTGCGTACGTCACCGCCGCATCGACTTGTGCGGCATCGGCGCCCTGCCCTTGCCAGATGGACTCTGCCGTGGCCGGATTGGTCTTGCTCATGGCGGCGCCGGTACCGGCCAGCCATTCACCATTGATAAACAGGGTGCTCATGCTTTCTCCTTGGGCGACAGTGCAACACAGCGCACATGTCCGCCTTCCTGCACATTCAGGGCCTGCGCCTGTTCCGGCGTCAGACAGAATTCATGGGTGGGGGCCGGGGCTTCGGCCAGAATCACCCGGAAACCGGTCAGCGATTCATTCGACACCAGATAGTGACCACGCTCGCCTTCCGGCAGAGGGTCGGCCAGCTTGACCGTGACAATACGGCTTTCTCTTACCGCGCGGATTTCGCTGGTATAGGCCTGCACGGTGGGACCGGCATCGAAAATGTCGACATAGCCTTCATAACGGAAGCCTTCCGACTCCAGCATGGCCACCGCCGGACGGGTGTTGTCATGGGTCTTGCCAATCACCGCCTGGGCATCAGCCGGCAGGAAGTCCACGTATACCGGATGCTTGGGCATCAGCTCGGCCACAAATGCCTTCTGGCCGACCCCGGTCAGGTAATCCGCCTGGGCAAAATCGATGGAGAAGAAGTGGCGACCCAGCCCTTCCCAGAAAGGGGAGCGGCCATCGGCATCGGACACGCCACGCATTTCCGCCACCACGGTCTTGCCAAACAGTTGCGGGAATTGCGCCAGGAACAGGAAACGGCTCTTGGACAGCAGGCCGCCATTGCGGTTGGCACGGAAGTCCGGATGCAGGAACAAGGTGCACAGCTCGGAATAACCGGTATGGTCGTTGGACAGGAACAGGGTTTCGTGACGCGAATACACGCCCAGTTCATCCGAGGCATGCACGATGGTGCCAACACGGTAGTTGTACCACGGCTCTTTCAGGCCGACAGCGGCCTCCAACGCGCAAATGCCACCGATCTGGCCGGTCTCGCTGTCTTCCAGTACGAAAACATAACCCTGGTCGGCATGGTCCAGCTCGCCGGCAAAGGACAATACCGAACGGCTGATGCGGCGTGACAAGCGCTCTTCATTCACCGGCAGCGAGGTCAGCCCCACGCCGGCACTGCGTGCCAGATTCATCAGGCCGGGCAGATCGCTATAGGCGATCGGACGGATAATCATCATGCTGCTTCTCCTCAGCCTTGCTGCAAACCGACAACGCGCACGGTATCACCGCTGCTCACGCCCAGGCTCTGGGCTGCGTCCGGATTGATGAAGGCCACACCATCCACCACCGCCACGCGAATGGCGGCGGCGACAAAATCCCCCACTTGCTGATTGCACACCAGCTGCAAGCTGGCCTGGGCCGGCAGGCTGGCCGACACTTCCACCGGATGGCAGTGATTACCTTCCAGCGTCAACAAGCGATCCAGTTCCGCCGTCAGTACGGCACCGCCATCAAAGATGTCGATGTAGTTGTCGGCCTCGAAACCTTCGGTGGTCAGCAACTGACAGGTACGTTCGAAATTGGCGTGGATCTGGCCGATGGCATTTTGCGCATCGTCCGGCAGCAACGGGACATAGATGGGATAGCTGGGCATCAGCTCGGCAATGAAGGTCTTGCTATGACCGACAAAAGCCTGTTCCACCTGCAGGAAATCCATATTGAAGAAGCGACGGCCGATGGCGTTCCAGAACGGCGACTGGCCGGCATCATCATGAATGCCCTGCATTTCGGCAATGATGCGGCGGCCAAAGCGCTCGCGCGCCGTGGCGATGAACAGCAGGCGTGCCCGCGACAGCAGCTCGGTGGCAATCGGCTCCAGCACCGTATCGGCATAGAAACCGCACAGCTGCACCATGCCGGTCAGGTCGTGGCAGATGTTCAGCACATGCACGCGGTTGTTCACCTTGAGGGTGCGCGAGGCATGGACGAAGGTTTCGCTGCGGTAACTGTAAAACGGCTCGTCAAAGCCGGCACAGGCACTGATGGAGGCAGTGCCGACCACTTCGCCGGCCGACTCCAGGACAAACATATAGTATTCGCTGCCGGTTTCGGCGGTCGCTTCGTATTCAAAGGACGACGCCGACTTCTGGATACGTTCGAACAGCTTGTCCCGGTTATTGGGCAAGCTGGTCACACCGATGCCGCTGGCCACAGCCAGGCGCTCAATGGCGGGCAGGTCGGCGGTGCGGACGGGGCGCACGGTAAACATGGGAACCTCCCTGTTAGGAGTAAGCCGCTACGCCGTTTTGCGGGCGCAGCCGTACCCGCAGCCACGGCAAAGCCGGGCTGCGGTGTCTCTTGCGGGAAAAACGGGGCTTACTTGGCGGCGACGAGTTCGGCCACGGCAGCATCGAAACGCTGCAGGGCTTCATCGATATCGCGCTCCTCCACCACCAGCGACGGCGCCAGGCGCACGACATTGACACCGGCCACCAGCAGCAGCAGCTGATGCTTGCTGGCTGCATTGACAAAATCCTTGGCACGGCCAGCGTATTCGTCGCTCAACACGCAACCCAGCAGCAGACCCATGCCGCGCACATCCTTGAATACCTGATACTTGGCATTGATGGCGTTCAGGCCATCCTGCAGGCGCTGGCTCTTGGCTCGCACGCCGGACAGCACTTCCGGGGTATTGACGATTTCGATGACCTTGAGTGCCACCGCAGCGGCCAGCGGGTTGCCACCATACGTGGTGCCATGGGTGCCGACTGCCAAGCTCTTGGCGATCTTGTCGGTGGTCAGCATGGCGCCGATGGGGAAACCGCCACCCAGCGATTTGGCGCTGGACAGGATGTCCGGGGTCACGCCGTATTCCTGATAGGCAAACAGCGAGCCGGTACGGCCGACACCGGTTTGCACTTCATCGAAAATCAGCAGGGCATTGTGCTGGTCGCACAACTCGCGCGCAGCTTGCAGGAAAGCCTTGTCGGCCGGCAGCACGCCGCCCTCGCCTTGTACCGGCTCGATGACCACGGCGCAGGTCTTGTCGCTGATGGCCGCCTTGAGCGAGTCGATATTGTTGAATTCGAAATGATGAATGCCGGCCGGTACCGGAGCAAAGCCCTCGGTGTACTTGGGCTGGCCGCCCACGCTTACGGTGAACAGGGTACGACCGTGGAAGGAATTCTTGCAGGAGATGATTTCATTCTTTTCCGGGCCGAAATGGTCGGCGGCGTATTTGCGCGCCAGCTTGAAGCAGGCCTCGTTGGCCTCGGCTCCGGAATTGCAGAAGAAAGCGCGGTCGGCAAAGGTGGCGGAGGTCAGTGCATGGGCCAGCTTCAGTACCGGCTCATTGGTGAACACATTGGACACATGCCACAACTTGCCAGCCTGTTCGGTCAGCGCAGCCACCAGTTGCGGGTGGCAATGGCCCAGCGAGTTCACGGCGATACCGCCTGCCAGATCGATGAATTCGCGACCATCCTGATCCCAGACGCGGGAACCCAGGCCCTTGACCGGAATGAAAGCAGCCGGAGCGTAATTGGGTACCATGACCTGGTCGAAATCAGCGCGGGTGATCGAATTGCTCATCTGTATAGTTCCTTCCTGCAGAGTCCTCCGCACCTGCCTGGCGTGTGGGGCAGAATGCGGCATTGTTATGATTTAATACGCTTGAAATGATTCTAATCGAATCCTCCGGACAACCCATATCCGGTTTGCGACATCAGCTTATAAAATTACTTGACCTATCTCAAACCCACAACCGTGGGGAAAAACCATTTCAGATCAAACAGATCCGACCACTTTACGCACCTGACATGCAAAGATCGCCCCCGGCTTGCCCACTTGCTGCCCTTGCCACCCCATCTGCCACAAGGCAAAAACCAGCTGCTCCAGACCGCAAGAATGCAGGAGCACAGTCCCGGCTTGTGCAGTAGCATCAGCCAACGACGGTCAGACCAGCCCGGGCAGGATGGCTGAAATTTCTTGATTCAGGTCATTCAAGCCGATCAGCCAGATGCGCGACACTGAGGGCCCACCCTCCGAATGAAATCAAGATGTCCACTATCAAGCCCCCCCCTGCCCTGTTGCGTGCGCCACATCGCCTCGCCTTCCTGCCTGCCGCCGTATTGATGTTGCTGTCGCTGGCTGGCTGGAGCCTGTTGCTGTGGCAACGCCAAGCGGGCCATGCCCTGGCACTGGCCGTTCCAGCCAGCCAGGCGCACGGCTTTCTGATGCTGTACGGCTTTTTCCCCTTGTTCATGACCGGCTTCATCCTGACCGCCGGACCACGCTGGCTGGGTGTCCCGTCACCGGCACGCCCACGCCATCTGCCGATTCCGCTGCTGTACGCCGGCGGCCTGCTGTTCTGGCTGGCTGGATTGATTGCCGGCAGCAACATGCTGCTGCACCTTGGCTGGCTGGCGATGAGCGCTGGCTGGGCGCTGCTGACGCTGCTGTTTGGCCAACTGCTGCGGCAAAGCCAGGCCAGCGACCGCTGGCATGCACGCGCGGTATTGGTCGCCTTCATACTGGGTCTTGCCGGATTGCTGGCAGCTGGCGCATGGCTGTTCAGCGGCAGTAGCACCGCCTGGGCCCTGATGCGTGACCTGGCTTTGTGGGGCTTCCTGCTGCCGGTATTTATCACGGTCAGCCACCGCATGCTGCCTTTCTTCTCCTCCACGGCCATTGCACCCTACACCCCCTGGCGGCCATGGCGTTTGCTGGTCGCCCTACTGTCGGGCAGTGTTACCCATGGACTACTGAATGCGCTGCAATGCCCGACCCTGATCGTCGACCTGCCCATGGCGCTGCTCTGCCTGTATACCAGCTGGTGCTGGCAGTGCCATCGCTCCTTGCAGGTACGGCTGCTGGCCATGCTGCATCTGGCCTTTCTATGGCTGGGCATCGGTTTTGCCCTGTTTGCCCTGCAAGGGATATTGCAGCTCTTCGGCCAGCCGGCACTGGGGCTCGCCCCCTTGCATGCCATCACGGTGGGCTTTTTCATCAATATGGTGCTGGCCTTCGTCTCTCGCGTCAGCCTGGGGCATGCCGGCTTGCCGCTGGAAGCCAGACCCTGGCTATGGCGGCTCTACCAGTTCAGCCAGTTGATGGCGCTGCTGCGCGTCCTCTGCGACCTGCTCCCCTCCGCCACTGCCGCCATCATGCTGCCCCTGACTGCCGGTGGGCTGGCCGTGGGCATGTTGTTCTGGTGCCGCCGCTTCCTGCCGGTGTACCTGCTGCCAAGGGCCGATGGCAAGGACGGCTAGGCACATTCAACCGCGCATTTTGCTAGTGCGACAATGCAAAAAGCCCGCATCGCTGCGGGCTTTTTCTTATCCGGCACCAGCCGGCTGATTACTGCTGGGTCTTCAGACCGAAGGAGTCGGCGGTTTCGCGCGCTACCTTGGATTCGTCTTCCAGCAGGGCCTTGATGGACAGGCGGATGCGGCCGCGGTCATCCATTTCGATGGCCTTGACCTTCACAACCTGGCCTTCTTTCAGGTAGTCGGACACATTCTTGATGCGCTCGTTGGCGATCTGGGAAATGTGTACCAGACCATCCTTGCCCGGCAGGATGGAAACGATGGCACCGACGTTGTTGTCGAGGATCTTCACTACGGTACCTTCGTAGATCTTGCCCACTTCAACTTCAACGGTGATTTCTTCGATACGCTTCTTGGCAGCCTCGGCG
>JAFANL010000227.1 GCA_019232735.1 Aquitalea sp.
GTCAGCTTGTTGCGCAGGCCTACGCGGGACAGCCCCAGCTCTGCGGCGGCGCGGGTCTTGTTCCAGCGCAGCCGGGTGAGGGTTTCGCGCAGAATCTGCTTTTCCAGTTCTTCCATGCGGGTTTTCAGGTCGCCGGGCAGGGCCGACAGAAACGCCAGCTCGGCTTCCTGCTCCTCGGCGGCGGCCTGCAGCACCTCGGCCGACAACAGCTCGGCACCCAGCTGCTCGGTGTCGCTGAGCACCAGCATGCGGCTGATTTCGTTGCGTAGCTGACGCACATTGCCCGGCCAGCGGTAATCCTGCATCGCCTGCAAGGTATCGCTGCCAAAGCGGGCTTGTGGCCGCTGGTAATGGTGGCGGGTTTCTTCTAGCAGGGTCTGGGCGATCAGCGGGATATCCTGCGGCCGGTCGCGCAGCGGCGGTACGCTGACGGTAAAGGCGGACAGCCGGTAGTACAGGTCTTCGCGGAACTGGCCGGCGCGGACCAGCTCCGGCAATTGTTTGTTGGTGGCGGACACCACCCGCACATTCACCTTCAGTGGCCGTGGGCTACCCACCGGGCGGATTTCGCCTTCCTGCAACACGCGCAGCAGCTTGGCCTGAAAGGCCGGCGAGGTTTCGCCGATTTCATCCAGGAAAATGGTGCCGCCATCGGCTTGCTGGAACAGGCCGATGCGGTCCTGATAGGCACCGGTAAAGGCACCACGCTTGTGGCCGAACAGCTCGCTTTCCAGCAGCTGCTCTGGCATGGCGGCGCAGTTTTCCACCACGAAGGGGCGGTCGCGGCGGTGGCTGGCATAGTGCAGGGCGCGTGCCAGCAACTCCTTGCCCACCCCGGATTCGCCTTCGATCAGCACGGCGATGTCGAACGGGGCGACGCGCGCCAGCAGGGCGCAGATCTTACTCATGCTGCTGTCCGGCGCACGCACGATATTGTCCATGGCCGAGCGTTCGCGCATCTGGTCGCGCTTGCTGTCCACCTTGACCTTGAGCCAGGGTTCGGACGATTTCAGCTCCACGTTCAGCAGTTCGTTTTCCTGCTGCAGACGGAACAGCTCTACCGCGCCCTGTACCGTCAGCAACAGGGCTTCCGGCCGCCAGGGTTTGAGCAGGTACTGGTAAATGCCAGCCTCGTTGACCGCGGCAATGATGTCGGCGTTGTCGGTGTAGCCGGACAGGATGATGCGGATGACCTGCGGGCAGCGTTCGCGTACCTGCTTGAGAAATTCCACCCCGCTCATGTCCGGCATGCGCTGGTCGCTGACCACCACCTGGATGAATTCCGACTCCAGGATGGCCAGTGCCTCCGCACCCCCTTGTGCGGTAAACAGGGTGAAGTCGTCTTCCAGCGTCCGTTCCAGTGCTTCCAGCGAGCGGACTTCATCGTCCACCAGCAAGATGGCAGGTTTTGCGCGCATTGTTCTGATCCCAGTAAAGCGTCGTTCTTGTGTGTCATGCCCGGACTGTGCCGCCCGGGTCCTTGTTACGCTGCGGCCACTGCGGTGGTTAGCAGATACGCGGCAACATCTCGCCGGTGAGCCAGTCCACCAGCCGTTCGCCGCCAAAATCGGTCTGCACCCGCACGAACTGATGGGCATCGGCCACCACTTCACCAATGATGGCAGCTTGTCGCCCCAACGGGTGGGCTTGTAGCGCAGCCAATGCTGCTGCGGCTTCATCAGCCGGGCAGATGGCCACCAGTTTACCTTCATTGGCAATGTAGAGCGGGTCCAGTCCCAGAAATTCGCAGGCGGCGCGGACGCTGGCCTGCACCGGAATGGCGGTTTCCTGCAGCCGCATGCCCACGCCGGACTGCTGGGCGATCTCGTTCAGTGTGGTGGCCAGACCGCCGCGCGTGGGGTCACGCATCAGGCGCAGGCCGGGGCTGGCGGCCATCAGTGCCGCTGCCAGGGTGTGCAGGGCTGCGCTGTCGGACAGGATGGGGCTGGCAAAACCCAGCCCCTCGCGCTGTGACATCACCGCCATGCCGTGGTCGCCCAGGGTGCCGGACAGCAACACCACATCACCGGGACGGGCCTGATCACCGGACAAGTTCACCCCGTCGGCCACCACGCCCACACCGGTGGTGCTGATGAACACGCCATCGCCCTTGCCCCGTTCCACCACCTTGGTGTCGCCGGTGACGATGGCCACGCCGGCTGCGCGTGCGGCGGCAGCCATGGAACGCACGATGCGCGCCAGATCAGCCAGCGGCAGGCCTTCTTCCAGAATGAAACCGGCGGACAGATACAGCGGCGTGGCACCGCCCATGGCTAGGTCGTTGACCGTGCCATGCACTGCCAGGCTGCCGATGTCGCCGCCGGGAAAGAACAGCGGCGAAATGACATGGCTGTCGGTGGCAATGGCCAGCCGTCCGCCGGGCGGTGGCACGATGGCCTGGTCATTGCCCTGCGCCAGCCAGTCGTTGGCAAATTCGGCAGCAAACAGCTCGCTCACCAGCTGGGCCATGGCGCGGCCGCCACTGCCGTGGGTCAGGTTGACCAGGCCGTGTTTCAGGTCGAGCGGACGGGTGTAGTGCTTGCTCATGCCGGTTGTCCTTCCACGAAGCGGCCATAGTGATAATGCGCGGCACAGGCGCCTTCACTGGATACCATGCAGGAGCCCAGCGGGTTGTCCGGATTGCAGACAATGCCGAATACCTTGCAGTCCTGCGGTCGTTTCTGGCCGCGCAGGATGGCGCCGCATTCGCAGGCCTTGTGATCCGGTACATGGCGATAGGGCAGGGCAAAGCGCAGCTCGGCATCGAAGTCGGCAAAATCCGGATGGATGGCCAGTGCGGAATGCGGCACTTGCCCCAGGCCACGCCATTCGAAGCTGTCACGCAAGGTCATGGTTTGGGCCACCCGTTCGCGGGCCTTCTGATTGCCGCCGACGGTGACGGCACGGGTGAACTGGGTTTCCACCTCGCTACGGCCCTGCTTGATCTGCTCCACCAGCATGGCGACCGATTGCAGCACGTCCAGCGGCTCGAAACCGGCAATCACCACCGGCTTGGAAAATTCCGTTGCCACGGCGGCATAGGGGGCG
>JAFANL010000017.1 GCA_019232735.1 Aquitalea sp.
CACACCTGCTGCGGCGTTGCTGCGTCGGCTAGAGCGGGTGAGGTGTTGAACAACAAGGGCTGCCATGGCAGCCCTTGTTGCATTGTTGCGGGTGAAGAATCAGGCGAGTCCCAGTTCTGCTGCGTGGTCATGGCACAGCGCCAGACCGGCGGAGTAGCCGGCCTGATACAGCTGCGACAGATTGGAATAGGACCAGTCCAGCTCCTGCTCGCGTTGTTCTGGACGGATGAACTGGTCGTAGGCTACGCGTAACAGCCGGGTACGTGGCTTGCCTTCGGCATCCTTGTTATGCAGGGCTTCAAACAGCTTCAGGTCGTCACGGGCAATTTCGGTCAGCGGGGTGATGATGGACTGTACCCAAGCGTCGTACAGGTCGCGGGGAGGATGCAGCAGGTGTTCGCTGCCCAGCACATCGAATACCACGGTGGTATCGATATGCGGGTGGTCCTGGAATAGTCGCTTGAAATTGAGCGTGTCGATGGCGGCACCCTCGATGTAGTAATCGCCATTGAGTTGATAAGGCGGATAGATCAGCGGGAAGGACAGGGCAGCCAGAAAATGTTCATGGCTGATCTGCTGTTTGTCCCAGCAGTCCATGCGCTTCTGGCTGAGGTTGTAGGCGTTCAGGTAAAACTGCGGCTTGATGTGGGCCAGTTTGCTGAAGTCCACTACCTGGTCGATGAAGGGTACATGGGCGCACAGGCCCTGGCTTTGTGCATTGAGATCGCTGGGGCAGAGGGTGGCCATCAGCCAGCTGCTCCAGTCGGCAGCCAACCGCTGCAGCGGGCCTTGGTCCGCTTGGGCCTGGATGGCCTGCAACACCGGATTGGCCTGCTGCCACTGTCGCCAGATATCCGCCAGCGGACCGGGTTTGTTGAATACTTTGAAATTGACCGGGAAGGCAGCGTACAAGGCATCTGCCACTCCCATGTCGGCCAGTTTTTCCAGCGCACTCTTCGGGTCTTGCCCCTTGGCCGCAGTGTAGAGCAAGCCGACAATGGCTCCGGCGCCAGAGGTGGAGATGATGTCAAACTCGACGCCAGCCTCGATAAAGGCAACCAGTGAGCCTGCCATCAAGGTTGCGTTGGGTGCGCCACCGCCAAGAACCAATGCGAGTGATTTTTTCTGTTCCGCCATGTTTGCCTTGCCTTCATCACAGTGTGGGATGGCCTGATTATGCGATAGGAATTGAAAATTTACATTGCATAAAATGGGCGGTGTCAGAAGGCGATCAAGCTAACAATACTACGTGGTTTTACCATGTACCTTGTAAAGCAAGGTATGTGTGATTAAGATGAGGTTGTCCTCGCTTGCACATGACCATCTATCGTGTAATGCAAGGTAGAGGGGGAGCCTGTCGATGAAAACGCAATTGAAGAAAGGGACGCTGGACATGTGCGTGCTGGCGGCGTTGGCTGCCGGCGACAGTTATGCCTACGAGCTGGTGGGCATTCTGTCTCGCACCATGGAAATCAGCGAAGGCACCATGTATCCGCTGATGCGCCGGCTGCAGGCCGAGGCATGGGTATCCACCTATCTGGTGGAATCCGCCAGCGGTCCGTCGCGCAAGTATTACACCCTCACAGCGGAAGGGCGGCGCCAGCTGAGCTGGATGCAGCAGGAGTGGAGGGAGTTTGTTAACGAGGTGAACGCGGTGCTGGGCCTGGCAGCCGGCGCTGGCACAGGAGAGGCGTCATGAGCGAGCAGGAATTCATTCGTCAATTGCAGGAAGCCTTGTCCCGCATCCCCGAGCGGGAAAGGCAGGAGATCGTGGATGACTATTGCGAGTACTTTCGCGATGGCTTGGCTGCCGGGCGTAGCGAGGCCGATATTGCTGCGGGTCTGGGCGATCCGCGCCAGTTGGCGCGCGAGTTGATGGCGCGTCATCATATTGAGCGCTGGGAAAGCCGCAAGAGCTTCGGCAATCTGTTTGCTGTAGTGGGGGCGATTGCCGGACTGGGCTTTCTCAATTTCATGCTGGCCATCCCCTTCCTGTGCTATCTGTGGTTGCTGACCATGGCAGCACTGGCGTCGACCGGTATTCTGATTGGCGGCATTGTGGTGTTCGGCACCTTGACCTGCAATGCCTTGTTCGGCTGGCCGGCCTTGCATGAGGAGCGTGATGTGCGGGCATTCTGGTCGACTTTCGAGTCAGGGGCTCCTGCCGCCAATATCCATATCCGTGGCCATCATGGTGAAAAGGTGGATGTGGTGCGCGATGCATCATCCGGGCGAGCCAGCATTGATATCCAGTCCAGTGACGGCGCGCTGAGCCTGGAGCGTAAGGCCAGTGATGCCATCGGGCAGCTGCACATTCAGGATGAAGAGGGGCGGGTGGATATCGATGCCTTGGACTGGGGGATCAGCCGCAAGGGTGGGTGGATTGCCGGCGTGGTCATGATGTTGCTGGGTGGGGGTGGTTTGTTCTTGTGCTACTTGCTGGCCCGACTGACCTGGCGCGGTCTGCTGTCCTATGGGCGCTACCAGCTGGGGCTGCTGGACAAGGCCAGAAGGATGGATGACTGATCAGGATAGGCAAGCAAAAACGGACCCGACAGGGTCCGTTTTGTTTGTCTGTGGACAAGGGGGCTGCTTAGTGACCGTCGTAAGAGCACACGGTGAAGACATCCAGCCCGCTGTCACGTACCAGCTTGCCGCCGCCCAGTTCCGGCAGTTCAATGATGGCCGCCGCTTCCAGCACATCGGCACCCAGTTTTTTCAGCAGATTGTAGCCAGCCATCATGGTGCCGCCGGTGGCCACCAGATCGTCGATCAGGATGACACGGTCGCCGGCCTTGCAGGCATCGGTGTGGATTTCCACCGTGGCATTACCGTATTCCAGCTCGTATTCTTCCGCCACCGTGGTGAAAGGCAGTTTGCCTTTTTTGCGGATGGGTACAAACCCGACGTTCAGTTCGTAGGCTAGTACCGAGCCAATGATGAAGCCACGTGCATCCAGACCGGCAATCAGATCCACCTTTTCCAGCATGTAGCGATGGACATAGATGTCGATCAGCATGCGGAAGGTCTTGGGATTTTGCAGCAGCGGGGTGATGTCGCGGAACATCACGCCCTGGCTGGGCCAGTTGGGCACGGTGCGAATCCAGCCCTTGAGGTAGCTGGAGTAGTCGAGATTGCTGAGGTTTTCCATGGCGCTATTGTACTTTCAAATGAAGCGACCGTGTTTGCTGTCGCACAAAGCAAAAAGGCCCGCCGCATCGTGCAGCAGGCCCTGATTGATCAGGTGATGATCAGGCGAAGAAGGCCAGCTTGAAGATCCACAGCGCGGCAATCACGACCACCGCCGGTTTCAGGTCGGCAAAACGACCAGCCAGAATCTTGATCACAGCATAGCTGATGAAGCCGAAAGCGATACCGTCGGCAATCGAGAAGGTAAACGGCATGGCCAGTGCGGTCATCACCGCAGGGGCGGACTCGGTCAGGTCGCTCCAGTCGATTTCGGCCAGGCCGCGTGCCATCAGCACGGCGACATAGCACAGTGCCGGTGCGGTGGCGTAAGCCGGGACGGTTTTGGCCAGCGGCGAAATCCACAGGCAAGCCAGGAACAGGATGGCCACCACGGTAGCGGTCAGGCCGGTACGACCACCCACGGCGGTGCCGGCGGCGGATTCGATATAAGCGGTGGTGGAGGAAGTGCCCATCACGGCGCCCACGGTGATAGCCACCGAGTCGGCCAGCAGGGCGCGCTTCAGGCGCGGCAGCTTGCCATCCTTGTCCAGCAGGCCGGCGCGGTGCGATACGCCCACCAGGGTGCCAGTGGTGTCAAACAGGTCGACAAAGAAGAACACGAAGATCACACCCACCAGGCCGGCGCTCATGGCGCCGTGCAGGTCCATCTTCATGAAGGTGGGCGCCATGCTCGGTACCGGTGCGAAGATGCCTTCGAACTTGGACAGGCCCAACAGGATGGACAGCACGGTGACGATCAGGATGCCGATGATGATGGAGCCCGGTACCTTGCGGTATTCCAGTGCCACGATCAGGAAGAAACCCAGAATGGCCAGCAGGGTGGTCGGGTTGTGAATGTTGCCCAAGGTCAGATAGGTGGCCGGATGGGCTGCAATCACGCCAGCATCCTTCAGCGCGATGATGGCCAGGAACATGCCGACACCGGCCGAGATGGCAAATTTCAGCGAACGCGGAATGGCATTGACGATGGCTTCACGCACCTTGAACAGGCTGACGGCCAGGAATACGATACCGGAAATGAATACCGCACCCAGTGCAGCCTGCCAGGGGATCCCCATACCCTTGACCACGCTGAAGGTGAAGTAGGCATTCAGGCCCATACCCGGTGCCAGTGCCATCGGGTAGTTGGCAACCAGGCCCATGATTGCGGTACCCAGTGCGGCAGCCAGGCAGGTCGCCACGAACACGGCGTTCAGGTCCATGCCGGTGGCGGACAGGATCAGCGGGTTGACCAAGATGATGTAAGCCATGGTCAGGAAAGTGGTGAAGCCGGCAATGACTTCGGTCCTTACCGAAGTGCCGTGTTCCTTCAGCTTGAAAAAGCTTTCCAGTATTTGCATGTCAGAGATGCTCCGAGCCTTGTTATGTCTGTAAAAAACGCGAGATTTTACTTCGGAGTGAAGATAAACACCTAAATCTTGACATGAAGATACTTTTGTTCTTAACCGGAAATGTAGTCTGTGGTATTCTGAAAAATTACCCTTTCTTTGGCAGGAAGCGCGATTGATGACCAAGGCAGTCGGGAACATCTATATCGTTGTTGCTCCTTCAGGGGCCGGCAAAACCTCGCTGGTGGCTGCTTTGCTGCAGGCAGAGCCCACGGTGGAACTGTCGGTTTCCTATACGACGCGCCCGGCGCGTAGTGGGGAAATCGATGGCAAGCACTACCATTTTGTCGATCAGGCTGTCTTCAAGGGCATGATCGAGCGCCAGGATTTTCTGGAATATGCCGAGGTATACGGCAACTTTTATGGCACCAGTGTGCGCTGGCTGCAAAGCCGACTGGAAGAAGGGCGTGACATCCTGCTGGAAATCGACTGGCAGGGTGCCGAGCAGGTGCGCAAGGTATTTCCCGGGGCGATCGGCATTTTCATCCTGCCGCCGTCCATCGAGGAGCTGGAGCGTCGCCTGCGCGGACGTGGCACCGATAGCGAAGAAGTCATCCTGCGCCGTCTGGCCTCGGCCCGTTCGGAAATCGACAAGGTCGCCGAGTACGATTACATCGTGGTCAATGATGACTTCGAGCGTGCACGACTGGACCTGATCAGCATCTTCCGTGCGCGTCGACTGCGGGCTGCGGTGCAGACCACCAGATTGGCACCGGCGCTGGCGCGCATGGGCAGCCGGCACGACTAGCTCGCATTGGTTGCTCCGGCAAAACTCGATATAGTTACTCACATAGCGCAATTTACGAAAGAAATCACATGGCACGTATTACCGTAGATGATTGCCTGGACCGCATCCAGAACCGTTTTGACCTGACCCTGG
This sequence comes from Aquitalea sp., assembly GCA_019232735.1. Taxonomy (GTDB): domain Bacteria; phylum Pseudomonadota; class Gammaproteobacteria; order Burkholderiales; family Chromobacteriaceae; genus Aquitalea. The sequence continues at coordinate 5,479 of JAFANL010000017.1, forward strand.
CCGCAGCCTATCGCGCGCGTCAGGTTGCGTCCGGCGCAACTTCCTTCGTGGATGCCGGCCGTCACAAGCCGACCGTTGTTGCCCTGCGCGAAATCGCCGCCGGCCATGTAGGCAAGGAAGTTCTGACCCGTAACAAGAGCTGATCAGGGTGCAGGCGGAGCGACACATGCAGACCGGGGTTGAAATCGCCATCGATTACAACGCACTGATCGAACGCGAAGCGGCAGCCTTCTTCGAGGCCGCTGCGCGTTATCTCAAACCGGAAGACGTGCAGTTGCTGCGCCAGGCCTTCGAGGTCAGCCGCGAGGCGCACGAAGGCCAGACCCGCAAGAGCGGCGAGCCCTACATCACCCACCCGCTGGCCGTGGCCACCATGTTGACCGACTGGCGGCTGGATGTGCAGGGGCTGGCAGCTGCCTTGCTGCATGATGTGCTGGAAGACACCGGCGTCACCAAGCCCACGCTGGCCGAAAAATTCGGCAAGGTGGTGGCGGATCTGGTGGATGGTCTGTCCAAGCTGGAAAGGCTGGAATACCAGACCAAGGAAACCGCCCAGGCGGAAAACTTCCGCAAGATGGTGCTGGCCATGGCGCGCGATATCCGCGTCATCATCGTCAAGCTGGCCGACCGGCTGCACAATATGCGCACGCTGGACTCCATGCGCGAGGACAAGCGTCAGCGCATTGCGCTGGAAACGCTGGAAATCTATGCGCCGATTGCCAATCGTATCGGCCAGAACAAGGTCTACCGTGAGCTGCAGGATCTGGCGTTCAAGCATCTGCATCCGCACCGTTACAGCGTGCTGTCCAAGGCAGTACGCGCCGCACGCGGCAATCGCCGCGAAGTGGTCAACAAGATTCTGAAAACCGTCAGCCAGCGGCTGGTGGAAAGCAATATCGAAGCCACCATCAAGGGGCGCGAGAAGAACCTGTACAGCATCTACAAGAAAATGCAGGAAAAACACCTGTCGTTTTCCGAGGTGCTGGATATCTACGGCTTCCGCGTGGTGGTGAACGACATTCCCAGCTGCTATCTGGCGCTGGGTGCCCTGCATAGTCTGTACAAGCCCATTCCGGGCAAATTCAAGGATTACATCGCCATCCCCAAGGGGAATGGCTACCAGAGCTTGCATACCACCTTGTTCGGCCCTTACGGCACGCCGGTGGAAATGCAGATCCGCACCCGTGAAATGAACGGGGTGGCCGAAGCCGGTGTGGCTTCGCACTGGATGTACAAGAGTGGTGATGCCGGCATCAACACGGCGCAGCAACGCACCCATCAGTGGCTGCAAAGCCTGCTCGACATGCAGGAGGAAAGCGACGATGCCGTCGAATTCCTCGAGCACATCAAGATCGACCTGTTCCCGGACGAAGTGTATGTATTTACACCCAAGGGCAAGATCATGGTGCTGCCGCAAGGTTCCACTCCGGTCGATTTTGCCTATGCGGTACATACCGATGTCGGCCATCGCTGTATTGCCGCCCGCGTCAATCATGTGTTGATGCCGCTGCGTACCGTGCTGCGCAATGGCGATACCGTGGAAGTCATCACCTCAACCCAGGCCAAGCCCAATCCGTCCTGGCTCACTTTTGTGCAGAGTGGTCGTGCACGCTCCGGCATTCGCAATTACCTGAAGAGTCTGCAGCGTGAAGAAGCCTCCACGCTGGGTGAAAAATTGCTCAAGCAGGCCATCGGCGCGCTGTCGGTGTCTCCTCTGTTGCTGGATGATGCGCTCAAGGCTGAATACATGGCCGCGCATGGTGACAAGATGAGTAGCTTTGTCGAAGTGCTGGCCGAGATCGGTGCCGGCAAGCTGCTGCCGATTGCAGTGGCACGCCGTCTGGTCGAGCTGGCTGGCGAACGCTTGGGCGAGGATGTGCGGGTTGGCCCCATTACCATTCGCGGGAACGAAGGCGGCACTGTGCACTTGTCTAGCTGCTGCAACCCGCTGCCAGGCGATGACATCCTGGGGGTGATTACCAAAGGACAGGGGCTGGTGATTCACCGGGTATCTTGTCCCAATGTGCAGAGAGTCGATCACGACAAGCTGCTGAACGTGAACTGGGAATCCCAGCGCGACCGCATGTTCGGTGTCAGCGTCAGCGTGCTGGCGCGCAATGAGCGCGGTGCACTGGCGGACATCGCGGCTGCCATTTCGCAGGCCTCGGCCAATATCGAAAGCGTGGATACCCAGGACACCCACGTCGGAGATGGCTTTATCCATATCCATTTCCGCCTGCAGGTGGAAAGTGTAGATCATCTGTCCCGTGTCCTGAATGCGATCCAGAGTCTGGTCGTGGTGCAGCGGACGGAGAGGAGATAAGCCATGCAGTTACGCATCAATGGCGAAATGAAACAATTTGCCGCACTGGCTACCGTGGCGGAGCTGGTGCAGGCGCTGGAGCTGGTTGGCAAGCGGGTTGCCGTCGAGCTCAATGGCGAAATCGTACCTCGCAGTCAGCATGCCAAGGCAGGTCTGGCTGATGGGGATGAACTGGAAATCGTGGTGGCGGTTGGCGGTGGCTGACGCTGCAAAGGAGTGCAAGGTGCAGGATCAACTGGTCATCGCAGGCAAGGCCTACAATTCGCGTTTGCTGGTGGGTACCGGCAAGTACCGGGATTTCGAACAAACCGCGCAGGCACTGGATGCCTCCGGCTGCGATATCGTCACGGTCGCCATTCGTCGCGTCAATCTGGGCCAGAATGCCGGCGAACCCAATCTGCTCGATTTTTTGCCGCAGAACCGTTACACTCTGCTCCCCAATACGGCGGGCTGTTATTCCGCCGAGGATGCCATCCGTACCTTGCGCCTGGCGCGCGAGCTGCTGGATGACCACCGTCTGGTCAAGCTGGAAGTGCTGGGTGACTCCGGCAATCTGTTCCCCAACGTCAAGGAAACCCTGAAGGCAGCCGAAGTGCTGGTGGCCGAAGGCTTTGATGTCATGGTGTATACCTCGGATGACCCGATCATCGCGCGTGAACTGGAACAGATAGGCTGCTGCGCCATCATGCCGCTGGCCAGCCTGATCGGTTCCGGCATGGGCATCCTGAATCCGTGGAATCTGAAACTGATCATCGAGCAATCCAGTGTTCCGGTGCTGGTGGATGCCGGGGTGGGTACCGCCTCCGATGCGGCCATCGCCATGGAACTGGGTTGTGATGGCGTGCTGATGAATACCGCGATTGCCGCTGCCGGCAATCCGGTGCTGATGGCACATGCCATGAAACTGGCTGTCGAAGCAGGCCGTGCCGCCTATTGTGCGGAACGGATGCCGAAACGTTTTTATAGCGCTGTACCAAGTTCTCCTAGTGAGGGGGTGATTTCTTCTCGCAAGCCGTGATGCACAAAAGCGCCACAAAAAGCTTGCAGAGAATGCTTCAGACTTTTCCAAACTGCGTATTGTTGTTAAAATGCTGTTTTTTATAGGTGGCCCTACGTCCGCTGCCTAGGAATCTAAGGATACTTGAGTCAATGCCGAATATTCGCGTTAAAGAAAACGAGCCGTTCGAAGTCGCCATGCGTCGCTTCAAGCGCGCTGTAGAAAAAACCGGTCTGCTGACCGAACTGCGCGCTCGTGAGTTCTACGAAAAGCCGACCACCGAACGCAAGCGTAAGCACGCTGCTGCCGTTAAGCGCCACTACAAGCGCATCCGCAGCCAGATGCTGCCGCCGAAACTCTACTAAGAGTTGCTCCGGCTATAAAGCAGGACCGCAGGCCATGCCTGCGGTTTTGCCATTTGTACTCCAGAATTTCTCACCATGCCTTGCGGCATGGTTCCCGAGTGAGCACGTCATGAGCCTCAAAGTCCGCATCAGCGACGACATGAAGTCCGCCATGAAGGCGAAGGAAACCGAGCGTCTGTCCGCCATCCGCCTGTTGATGGCCGCCATCAAGCAGAAAGAAGTGGACGAGCGTATCGAGCTGGATGATGCCGCCATCGTGGCGGTGATCGACAAGATGCTCAAACAGCGCCGCGACTCCATCTCCCAGTACGAAGCAGCCCAGCGCCAGGATCTGGCCGACAAGGAAAAGGCTGAAATGACCGTGCTGATGGCCTATATGCCACAGCAACTGTCCGAAGCCGAGATCGACGCACTGGTGGCCAAGGCCGTGGTCGACAGCGGAGCTGCCTCCATGCAGGACATGGGCAAGGTCATGGGCCTGCTGCGTCCGCAACTGGCAGGTCGTGCTGATATGGCGCTGGTTTCCGCCCGTATCAAGGCCAGGTTGACTGCCTGATCTCTGGCCGGGTTTTAATTGACCCGGTATTTTGTTTCCCCGTGTTTAAGGCAGGTGTTCGGCGTTGATTCCACAGGACTTTGTTGATCAGTTGCTGTCCCGTGTCGATCTGGTCGACGTGGTGGATCGCTATGTCCCGCTGAAAAAGGCCGGTCAGAATTATCTGGCCTGCTGTCCTTTCCACAAGGAAAAATCCCCCTCCTTTACGGTCAGCCCCAGCAAGCAGTTCTATCACTGCTTTGGTTGTGGTGCGCATGGATCGGCCATTGGTTTCGTCATGGAATACCAGGGCCTGGGCTTTGTCGATGCAGTGAAAATGCTGGCCGACAGCATTGGCATGCCGGTGCCGGAGGTGCGCAGTGTCAATCCGGAAGCCAGCCGTGCTGCGCGTGAGCGGCAGTTGTCGCTGGAAGAAGTCATGCAGCTGGCTGCCGGTTATTTCAAGCAACAGTTGAAGTCAGCCCCGGTTGCCATCAGTTATCTGAAAGGGCGCGGGGTCAGTGGGGAAGTGGCTGCCCGCTTTGGCCTGGGTTATGTCCCGGGTGAGTGGCAGAATCTGCAGGCCATCTTCCCGCAGTATCAGGATGACAAGCTGGTCGATGCCGGCCTGGTCATTGTCAATGAAGAAAGCGGCAAACGTTACGACCGCTTTCGCGAGCGGGTGATGTTCCCCATCCGCAACCAGCGTGGTGCCATCATCGGTTTTGGTGGCCGGGTGCTGGGCAAGGGGGAGCCGAAGTATCTGAACTCGCCGGAAACGGTGCTGTTCGAAAAGGGCCGCGAGCTGTACGGCCTGTATGAAGCCCGCCAGGCCATTCGCGAGAAGAACCGCGTGCTGGTGGTGGAAGGTTATATGGACGTGGTGGCGCTGGCGCAATACGGCATCGGCTATGCCGTGGCCACGCTGGGGACGGCCACCACGGGCGAGCATGTGCGCAAGCTGATGCGCCATGCCGATCAGGTGTATTTCTGTTTTGATGGCGACAAGGCCGGCCAGAAAGCCGCCTGGCGAGCGCTGGAAAACAGCCTGCCGCAACTGCAGGACGGCAAGGCATTGAATTTCCTGTTCCTGCCGCAGGAGCACGACCCGGACAGTTATGTACGGGAGTTTGGCACCGAAGCATTCGAGCAGCAGCTGGAAGGACACAGCCTGCCGCTGTCGGTTTACTTTACCCGCGAGCTGACCGGCCGCGTGGACATGAATACGCCGGAAGGGCGTGCCGACCTGATCAAGCAGGCGGCACCGCTTCTGGCACAGATTGCAGCACCGGCGCTTGGCTTCATGATCAGAAAGCGGCTGGCAGAACTTGCCGGCATGGACGTCGACGATTTCGACATGCTGACCACGGGCAAGAAGGCGCCGGAGCGCAAGGGCAAGCGGGAATACCGTCTGCCGGATGAATCATATCGCCAGATCAACACGCCCATTGTTCACAAGCAGATCAAATGGTTGCTGATGAACCCGGCATGGGCTGGCGATGTGAGCTTGCCGGACAGCCTGCCGCTGTCTGACGAGCTGGCCTGCTTTGCCATGTTGGCCGAAAGCGTGCAGGAACACGAACAGCCGCCCAATACGGCGCAATTGATAGAGGGGCTGCGCGGCACCCCCTACGAAGGGCTGATCGACAGTGTGCTGCACCAGGCCATGCAGGATCCGGACGAGTTTGCCGACCCCGGCGAGGATGATCGCATCCAGTTTCAGCATGGCAACGCCAAACTGCTGAAAATGTTGCGTGAAGCCCAGGTGGAAAGGCTAAAACTGAAAGACCGCAATGAAGGTCTAAGTCTGGAAGAGAAAGCATTATTCAGGGAACTGCTCCGAGACCTGCTCGGCTCGCCACTGTGAGCCGGGGCAGGAGTGACGTAGTTGTGTTATAATCAACTGTTTTTTTCGGCTTTTTTAAAGCAGGAAGCAAAATGGCGGCCTCTCCCGAAAATCAAAAAGATGTGCAGGACAACGAAGAACAGGTGATGAGCCTGGAAGAGCAGCGTAAACGGCTGCGCCAGCTGATTGCCCTGGGCAAGGAACGTGGTTATCTCACCTACGCCGAGATCAACGACCACCTTCCGGAAGACGTGTCCGATGCCGAACAGATCGAAAACATCGTCACGATGATTTCCGGTCTGGGCATCCAGGTTTACGACGAAGCGCCGGATGCAGAAACCCTGCTGATGTCCGACGCCACGCCGGCTGTTGCTGACGAAGACGCAGTGGAAGAAGCCGAGGCAACACTGTCGTCGGTGGATTCCGAATTCGGCCGTACTACCGACCCGGTGCGCATGTATATGCGTGAAATGGGCTCGGTCGAGCTGTTGACCCGTGAAGGCGAGATCGAAATCGCCAAGCGCATCGAAGACGGCCTCAAGCACATGATCCTGGCCATCTCGGCATGTCCTGGTACCGTGGCGGAAGTGCTGGAGCTGGTAGAGCGCATCGGCAAGGAAGAAATCCGTGTCGACGAGGTGGTTGACGGTTTCATCGACCCCAATGCCGACACGGCAGAAGCGGCAGCCATGCCCTTTGCCGAGCCGGAAGTCGAGGAAGACGCGCTGCTCGAGGACGAGGAAGAAGAAGCCGAGGACGATGAAGCCAGCGCCGAAGCGGCCAATCTGGCCAATCTGGAAGAACTCAAGCAGCAGACGCTGGAGCACTTTGCCGGCGTGCGCATGATGTTCGACAAGATGGTCAAGGTGCTGGCAAAAGAGGGTTCCAAGTCCAAGGGCTATCTGGAGCTGCAAGACGCCATCACCACCGAATTCATGCTGGTGCGCTTCTCCACCCGTCAGATCGAATCGCTGTGCGAATCGCTGCGTCGCCGTGTCAATGAAATCCGCACCTTCGAGCGTGATATCCAGGACATCTGCGTCACCCGCGTGCGCATGGACCGTACCCACTTCATCAAGGTATTCCCCGGCAACGAAATCAACACCGCCTGGGTGGAAACCGAAATCGATTCCGGCAAGGCCTGGAGCGAGGCACTGACCCGCTTCAAGTACGCCATTATCGAGAAGCAGACCAAGCTGTCCGAGCTGCAGGATCGCGCCATGCTGCCGATCAAGGAGCTCAAGGAAATCAACCGCCAGATGTCGGCGGGTGAATCCAAGGCGCGTCGTGCCAAGAAGGAAATGATCGAGGCCAACCTGCGTCTGGTGATTTCCATCGCCAAGAAGTACACCAACCGTGGCCTGCAGTTCCTCGACCTGATCCAGGAAGGCAATATCGGTTTGATGAAGGCGGTGGACAAGTTTGAATACCGCCGTGGTTACAAGTTCTCGACCTATGCCACCTGGTGGATTCGTCAGGCCATTACCCGCTCCATTGCGGACCAGGCCCGCACCATCCGTATCCCGGTGCACATGATCGAAACCATCAACAAGATGAACCGCATTTCGCGTCAGATCCTGCAGGAAA
>JAFANL010000023.1 GCA_019232735.1 Aquitalea sp.
GATAGCCGATGTTCAGTTCCACTGCGCTGGCCAGGTTGCTCAGTCCCCAGCCCAGCAGGGCGGCCGGCAGCAATTTCCACAGTCTTTTCATGAAGGGTGTTTCCTTACAGGCTGATGCGGCTGACGACGCTGTGCAGATCCAGTGCCGGCGGCTGTTGGCGGGGGCTGGAGGGCAACTGGCCGACAAAGTCCTGTGCCGCCTGCCGCAGCCGTGTATCCAGCTCTTCGGCCAGCGTGGCGTGACCATCGGCGCTGCTGCCGATTTGCGCATCAATGGCGAACACACCCTGATGGATATCGCTGGCTTTCAGGGCGGCCAGCACCGGCTTGATGGCATAGTCCACCGCCAGCAGATGGCCGGCCGAGCCGCCACTGACCAGTGGCAATACCGGCTTGCCGGCAAAGCCGCCTTCGGGGATCAGGTCCAGCATCACTTTCAGGGCACCGGCATAGGCGGCTTTGTAGACCGGACTGGCAATGATGATGCCGTCGGCGTCACGGACTTGCTGCTGGAAGCGCTTGATGGCCGCATGGGAGAAATCAGCCTGGATCAGTGCATCGGCAGGAAAGTCATAGATGGAAACCTGAGAGGTTTCAATATCCTGCTCACCCAGCAAGCTGGCAATGCGGTCTATCAGTTTTGAAGTGCGGGATGGGCGGCTCGGGCTGCCGGAGATGGCCAAAACTTTCATATTGTTCTTACGCAGTGGGGATAGTGGCCTAACCGTAACAGCTGACCCTGATTGCGCTGAACCAATTATTTCTGCTTACATTTCCCTGATTTTGAATTAGCCGCTGCATTCAAATACAGGAGCGGGATGTAAATGCAATTTACCTGAATTTACCAGCCATATTGGCAGCTCCGGAAATGGGCGATGGCATGAAAATCCTGAATAAGCTTTGCAGGAATTCATGGTTCGCCCATATGGCTTAGCGGTCTAGTATCCACCTCCAGATCGTGGTTATTTCCGTCATGGACGGGATGTTTATCAAGTACACATGGAGCCGATATGAGTTTTTATCAGGATTACAACGACAAGCTGGCGATTGAAAACTGGAATCACCGCGCCCACGCCAATTATCAGCATTTTGATGTCAGTCCGATTTCGCCGTCGTTGGGTGCCGAGATTCGCGGCATCGACCTGTCTGCTCCACTGAATGAAGGGCAGCTGGCTGAAATCCGCCAGGCGCTGTCCGACTATCTGGTACTGGCGTTCCCGGGCCAGAAACTGGATCGCGAAGCGCACAAGGCGTTTGGTCGCCATTTTGGCCGCCTGCACCAGCATGTACTGGGCGACAGCACGGCGCTGACCGCCCGTAGTGGTGATCCGGAAATCCTGGGCTGGCAGACCGGCAGAACCACGCGTTATACCGCTGGCGATGCCTGGCATAACGATGTTTCTTGCGATCCGCATCCGATCTGGGCTTCGCTGCTGCGGGTCACCCGTTTGCCCGAGGTGGGCGGCGGCGACACGGCCTTTGCCAACCTTTACCTGGCCTATGAGTCGCTTTCCACCCCTTTCCAGCATTTTCTGGAAGGGCTGACGGCAGTGCATGATGGTCGCGAGGGCTGGAGCAATGGTTACGGTGCCCAGCCCAAGGACGGCCAGGTGTTCAATGCCACCGAGCATCCGGTGGTGGCACGCCATCCGGTTACCGGCCGCAAGTTCCTGTTCGTCAACGAGGCCTTTACCTCTCACATCGTGCAACTGACCCGTGCCGAAAGTGATAGCGTGCTGAACACCTTGTACCGCCATGTGGAGAAGCAGCAGTCCTTCCAGGCGCGGGTGCGCTGGCAGCCGGACATGCTGTTGTTGTGGGACAACTGGGCGACGCAACATCGCGCCATCTGGGACTATTATCCCTTCGAGCGCTGGGGTGAGCGTGTGTCAGCCTATCGGGAACATGGCCCGCAGCCGGCCGGGGACATCCTGACTTCGGCACAGACGGCGTAATCCGGCAGCATGCCGGGCCAGCCCTGGCTGCGGCTGGCTGATAGCGTGATCGGGTATCACATCAAAGGGTCCGGCAATGCCGGACCCGTTTTATTTAGCATACTGTTTATGCAGGATTGCTACTGGCCGCCGTTCTTGCCTTGAGCATTGCTACTTGTGCTGAACTCGCGATGCTGCATTCCACATGCAAAAGCCGGTCGCTTGCAAAACGACCGGCTTTCCTGCTGGCACTGACGATAATCAGTGTGCTTGCCAGACGACCTCTTTGACGTTCAAGGTCTTGGGGATCAGCTTCAGATTGGTGAAGGTATCGGCAATGCGTTGCTGCTCGGCAATGGTTTTGCTGTCCAGTGCCTTGACGCCATAGCCCAGGCGGGCTGCCGCCTTGCCAGTCACCTCCTTGTCCAGGCCAATCTGCGAGGCCAGTTGTTCCGTCACTTCCGGAATATGGGTCTTGCCCCAACTATCCACCCGCGCCAGCTCATCCAGCACTATGCGTAAAACCTTGGGATTGGTGTTCACATAACTGCGGCGCGCAAGATAAAACTGGGTATTGTTGACCAGCCCCTTGCCATCGCTCAGCACACGGGCCGCCAGCTGTTTCTCGGCTGCGGCGAGGAAGGGGTCCCAGATTACCCAGGCATCCACACTGCCTTGCTGGAATGCGGCACGTCCATCCGCCGGTGGCAGGAATACCGGCGTGATGTCTTCATACTTCAGCCCGGCTTTTTCCAGCGCCCGCACCAGCAGGTAATGCACATTGGAACCCTTGTTCAGGGCGACGCGCTTGCCTTTCAGATCCTTCACGCTCTTGATGGCGGAATCCTTGTTCACCAGGATGGCTTCGCCAGTAGGTGCTGGCGGCTCGTAACCGACATAAACCAGATCGGCACCGGCTGCCTGGGCAAAGATGGGTGGCGTTTCTCCGGTTACGCCCAGATCCACGCTGCCCACATTCAATCCTTCCAGCAATTGCGGGCCGCCGGGGAATTCGGCCCAGCGTACCTTGACTCCCAAGGGGGCGAGTTTCTTTTCCAGCGTGCCCTGTGCCTTCAGCAGCACCAGGGTGCCATATTTCTGATAGCCGATATTCAGCGTGTCGCTACCCGCAGCATGGGCAGTCAGCGACATGGTGGCCAGGCTGAGCCCGGCGGCAAGCAGGCCGGCCAGCAGATTGCGGCGGCGGGGAGAAAATGAATGCATTCTGTTTCCTTGATAAAGAGAGGGGGGACGCGGCACTGAGGCCACGTCCCTGCTTGCTGCCAAGTGCAGGCTCAGGCGATGCCGAACAGCCGTGCTGCGTTGCGGTACAGTACCTTGTCCTGCACCTCTGGCCGCAGGCCCAGACCCAGCAGGTCGTTGACCGACTGGCGGATAGGGCGGAACGGATAGGAGGAGCCAAACAGCAACTGGTCGGCCATGAAGCCGTTGGCCGCATCGATATAGAGCTGGCTGCCGGGCAGGAACTGGTACATGTCCGGCACCAGCAGGATGTTTTCGTGACGGAAGGCGATGCCGATCACCTCGGCCACATGCGGCCAGAAACCGTGGTAGCAGACGATGGGCAGGGTAGGGAAGGCCGCAGCCACTCGCGCTAGCGGAGCAGGGTCGTTGTAACGGGCATCCGGCGTGGTGGGGCCGCTCATCAGGAAGACCGGCACCCCCAACGCAGCGCAGGTCTCGTAAATGGGGAAGTACACCGGATCATCCGCATAACGGGGCGGCTCGCCAAACCCCGGTTCGATGTCGATGCCGGCCAGTCCCAGGCTGCGGATGGCCCGTTCGGCCTCTTGCACGGCGGCGTCCACGCCTTGCAGCGCCGGATCCACACCGGCAATGCCCAGCAGGGC
>JAFANL010000039.1 GCA_019232735.1 Aquitalea sp.
CCGGCTCGCTTCCCTGCAGACCGGCTTGCAGCTGGTGATAGTGCACGGGGGCGGAGCTGCAGGCCGCCAGTACGGACAGCAGCAGCCAGCCGGACAGGCGGCGAATGACGGAATGGTGCTTGTTCATGGTTTGTCTCCCTGCTTGCCACGGATCAGGGCTTCCGGATGGCGATCCAGATAATCACTCAGCGCACGGAAACTGCGCGCGGTTTCGCTGACTTCCTGCGCGGCCTTGCGCACATCCTGTTGCAGCGGCGAATTGGCTTGCAGGGCCTGGCTGGTGGTTTCCAGAGTCTGTTGCAGCTGCTGCAGGGTCTGCATCGTTTGCGGCAGCACCTTGCCATCCAGCTTGTCGCCCAACTGGTGTGCGGTGGCCAGCGTGGCATGCAGCTCCTTGATGGTGGCATCCAGCTCCTGGCCTATGCTGTCGAACGGCACCTTGTCCAGTTTGCGGGCAATGCGTTGCAATACGCCTTGCAGCTCTTCCAGATCACCCGGGATGGTGGGCAGCACATCCACGCCATGGCTGCGCCCCAGCCGTGCCGGACGGGCATCACGGAAGAAATCCAGCGCCACGTACAACTGGCCGGTAATCAGGCTGCCGGAACGCAGCTGTGCCCGCATGCCATGCTCCACCATCTTGTCCAGCCTGAGCTGATGTAGCTGGCTGGCATCCAGATTGCTGGACATGCTGATCAGGCGGCTGGGGAAGATGCGGATGTCCACCAGCATGTTGAAGTCCTTGCGCGGCGCATCGTACTCCATGCCGATGCTGGTCACTTCGCCGATCACGATACCGCGAAAATCGACCGGCGCCCCCACCGTCAGCCCGCGTACCGATTGCTGGAATTTCAGCCGCAGCGGAATCACCTCGTGATCCGGGGCCTGCATGGCCTGTTCACGGGTATTGGACAGGGTAAAGGCGCTACCGGCGGCAGCGGCCGGCCCTTCTTCCACACTGCTCGGGGTCTCAAAGGCCACGCCACCCAGCATGATGGCGCTGAGCGACTGGGTATTCACTTTCAGGCCATTGGCGGAAACCGACAGGTCAATCCCGCTGGCGTGCCAGAAACGGCTGTCGTCGGTGACAAAATGGTCATAAGGCGCGTTGACGAATACCGTGATATCCACGCTGCGGCCACGCTTGTCCAACTGGTAGGCCACCACCTGCCCCACCGGTACGCGACGGAAATAGACCGGCGCACCGATATCCAGCGAGCCCAGCTCCGAAGCCTTGAGCACAAACTGCCGGCCCGGCAGATCGCCGGTGATGATGGGCGGCACCTCCAGCCCGGTAAAATGCTGGCTCATCTCGCTGCTCTTGCCGGCATCCATGCCGACATAAGCACCGGACAACAGGGTACCCAGACCGGACACGCTGCCACCGGCAATACGAGGCCGCACAATCCAGAAACGGCTGTCGCGCGCCAGGCAGTGTTCCGCCTCCTTGCTCAGTTGGGCGGTGGCTTCGATATTCTTGCTATCCGGGTTGATATGGACTGCGGTGACCTCGCCGATCTCCACATCCTTGTACTTAATGCGCGTCTTGCCAGCCTCCAGCCCCTCGCCACTGCGGAAGGTGATGGTGATGGTGGGCCCGCGTGACAACACGGCCTGCACCGCCAGATAAGCGCCAATCAGCGCGGCCACCAGCGGAATCAACCATACCAGCGAGGGTGACCAGCGGCTGCGACGGCGATTGACCGCCACGGCCAGGGGGATCGTATCCGGGCCGGCAGGATCGGTTGATGCCGGCAGACCGTCTTCTTCGGTCTGCGGCGATTGCTTGTCACTCATCATCATCCTCAATGGAGTCCCAGATCAGTCTGGGATCGAAATGCATGGCAGACAACATGGTCAGCACCACCACGGCACCAAAGGCAATGGCACCCGGCCCCGCCTTGATGGTGGCCAGTGACTGCAGCTGCACCAGGGCCACCAGCAAGCCCACCACATAAATGTCCAGCATGGACCACGGCCCCACAACCTCCAGCAGCCGGTACAAGCGGGTACGCTGGCGCGGCGCCCAGCGTGAGCGCCATTGCACAGTCAAAAGCAGTAACAGCAGCGACAGGATTTTCAGCAGCGGCACCAGCACACTGGCGATAAACACCACCAGCGCCAGCGGCCAGGAGCCACTTTGCCACAAATACACCACCCCGCTCATGATGGTGTCACGCTGGGTGCCGGATAACATCTCGGTCAGCATGATGGGCATCAGATTGGCCGGGATGTAACAGATCACCGCCGCAATCAGGAAAGCCCAGGCATATTGCAAGCCATGCGGCTTGCGCCGGTGCAATGCTGCTCCGCAACGTGGACAGCAACAGCTGCCATCGGCCGCTGCCACCGGCACCCGGCACAGCAGGCTGCAACCATGGCAGGTCCACAGCCCACGTGTCGCAGCGGTAGTCAGTGGATAGCGCGGCATGTCTGATAACGCTCCCATAGCTGACCGGCATCAAAACGGCTGGCATTGCCGGCCAACAGCAGAATCAAGGCAAAAAAAGACCACAAGCCAATGCCGGGATGCACTTCGGCCATGTGCGCCAACTTGACCAGCGACACCAGCACGCCCAGCAAAAAAACCTCCACCATGCCCCAGGGATGCAAGATGCGTACCAAGCGCATCACATGGGCAAAGCCGCGTGGTGCTCGCCCCAGCGACAACGGCAACAGCAGATAAAGCAGGCAAAGCAGCTCCAGCCCCGGCATCAGCACACCGGTCAGCAATACCAGCAAGGCGACCGGCTGCATCTGCTGCTGCGATAGCTGCCAGGCCGTACCCAGCAAGGTGGTCGCTGTTCTGGTGCCACCCGCTTCCAGTCCGATGACGGGAAAGACATTGGCCAGCACGAATACCAGCAGACCCGCCAGCACCAGGGCCAGCGAGGTGGATGGCCGACATCCGCTGCCATGTCGCAACTGGCAACCACAGCGACAGCAACACACCACCTGCCCCGCTACGGCGGGAGCATATTGCAACAGATCACATTCGTGACAGGCCAGCACCGACGTATCGGTCTGGGGAGCAGGAGCGTTCATGGTCATGGCTGCCTATTGTACAAGCGGCCATCCCGGCCCGACAGCCCGAGCGACAAGCTCCGCCTTGCGCTGTGCCGTAAATTGCCACCACGGCAGGGCCTGGCCCTGCTGCAGGTAATGCGTCACCGAGATGAAAACATCCAGCACGCAAGGGTCATGCCGCTTGCCGGTTTGTCGACACAGGGCCGTATAAAGCAGATAGGGATCAGCCTGGCGCAGTGACTGCGGGCTGAGGTAGCCCAGCAGCCGAAAATCCGCCGCCATGGCCGGACCGACATTGGGCAGCTGCAATAAGTTAACGGCCTCACTGGCCGGAGGGCAGCGTGCTGGATGCATACCGGTTCTCCTCGCGATAATGCTTTCATGTTAAATCGCCCACGGGGGGCCGTAGCAGTTTTGAAGCAGATTTTCTTATCCTGACTCAAGGATCAAGCCATGGCTGCTGCGGCAGAATCCGGGCTTCACCACCCTCAAGCAGGAACATTTTCATGACCACGCTTTCCCCTCAGTTGACTACCAGCTACCTGTTCGACGCCCGAGGCATTGCCAAGCGCTTCCGTCACGCCGCTATTTTTGGTGCACTCGAATCACTGCATGACGGTGAAGTCATGCGTTTCGTCAATGATCACGACCCACTGCCGCTGCTGGATCAGATCCGCCAGCGCTATGGTCAGCAAATCAGCTACCGTTACGCCGAGCGTCAGCCGGAAATGATCGTGATCGAATTCCAGATCAGCCTGGGCCAACAACAAGAAGCCGCCCCGGCCAGCGGTGGTGGTTGCGGCGGTGGCGGCGGCTGCGGTTGCTCCGGCCAGTAATACACCTCATCGCACAGCATGCTGCTGCCACGCGGCATGACAACGGCTGTTGCAGGGTCTGGCCATTTACCCGGCCTGACTCTGTAACAGATTGTTATAAAACCACCCCAGCAGTACGGAATAAAAAAACAAATAAAATCAAAAAATTACCATCCATCATATCGTAAATGATGCCACGATCATTGCTAGCCAAACGCTTTTCAATACTTGCTAACATTTCACCACTTGTTCAGATTACGCCGCCCTCACTAGACTGCTGCCACTTACAGTAAAGGTCGTGAAAAATGCACATGAACAAGTGGATTTCCGTTTTGGTATTGGGTCTGGCTGCCAGCGCAGC
>JAFANL010000059.1 GCA_019232735.1 Aquitalea sp.
GCAGGGCGGCCTTGGTGGTGAGGAAGGCCCCATCCACGTGGATGGCCTGCATTTTCTTCCAGTCGGCATAACTGAACTCCACCAGCGGGCTGATGATCTGGATGCCGGCATTGGAGATCAGGATGTCCAGCTGGCCAAAGGCATCCACCACGGCCTGGGTACCGGCATTGACGGCGTCTTCGCTGGTGACATCCATGGCTACCCCCATGGCCTTGCCGCCGGCCGCTTCGATTTCTTTTGCCGTGGCCTGGGCGGCGGCCAGATTGATGTCGGCGATGGCGACGGCCGCACCCTCGCGGGCGAAGGTTTCGGCAATGGCGCGACCGATGCCGCTGGCTGCGCCGGTAATCAGCGCGACTTTTCCTTGCAATTTCATGGCAATGCTCCCGTTGTCACTTCAGGTAATCGAATTCAACCTTGCCCAGACCTAGCGTCAGGTCGGCCACAAAGTGTTTGGCGCCCAGGATCTCCAGCACCGGCAATTCACTGACCGGGGCCAGGGCATGGGCAAACAGCGATAGCGCCGCCGGCCCGCTCCAGGCGCCATGCACTTCCACATCCTGCATGGGAAAGCTCACCAGCTCGCAGATGCGTGCCGTGCCATCCACGTGCGGAATGATTTTCAGCAGATAGTTGGGCGTGGTCCGCAGGCTTTCGGCAATGGCTTGCCGGTCCAGTTCCCGGTGTTTGTATCCCATGGTGCCGGTGGCAACCCGCACCGGACCGTAGTCCAGCTCGCCTACCAGGGTGTCGGTATGCACTTGCAGCCGCGGGCTGGCCATCTTCTTGGGAAAGCCCCACAGCTCGCGACCACCCGCCGTGGGCGGATGATCATTCAGATACATGGCATGGGTATAGTTGCCGGGCTGGCCATTGAACAGGACCGGAATCACCTGGCCGCTTTCGGTGTAATCGCCAAAGCCGGTGGAGTCCGGCATGCGGATGAATTCGAAATTGACCACCGGCTCGGCCATCTGCAGCGGTTCCGGGATGACGGCGCGCAGTTTGTCCGGGTCGGTGCGGTAGCTGATGATGAAGAATTCCCGCTGGTAAAAGCGGTAGGGACCGGGTGGAAAGGCCGGACTGGTGAAGGGCATGGCGAAGGCGTGCTGACGAATCTGTGCGATATGCATGGCCGTACCTGTAACAACACCTACGGTTGGAGAGCACTGGCAGCCTTGGACGGCCAGCGGCGGCGGGTCATCGTGTCAGGGATGATGGAGGGCATCAGGTACGTTGCCGCCATGTAGCCAATGAGCGGCAGGGGCCTGATTCGGGTTATCATGCACGATTGATCGCCGGGTGGGCAGTCTTTGCGGTATGGCTGTCACGGCAGCAGGCATTGGCCTGTTTTACAACTCCAAGAACAGAAGCGCGCACATCATGTCCCAGCATACCTTTTCCCCGGATGGCACAACCCTGACCAGCCCCATGGCCTGGTATCAGGCCGCCAGTGAAAAGCCCGGTTTCATTCATGATGCAGCGCAGGCGGCCGCCATCGAGAAACTGGATGTGCTATGGCACCAGCTGCTGGATTTCAAGGACAAGCGCAACCGCTTTCTGGGACGCAGCCTGCGTAGCCCGGATGTACCACGCGGCCTGTATTTCTGGGGCGGGGTGGGGCGTGGCAAGAGTTTCCTGATGGATGCCTTCTATGCCTGTGTGCCCTATCGCCGCAAGCGCCGCATCCATTTCCACAACTTCATGGCCGAGGTGCATCGCGAACTGCGCCTGCTGGCGGGTAGCAAGGACCCCTTGCTGGCCTATGCCGACAAGATTGCCCGTGAAACCCGGCTGTTGTGTTTTGACGAATTTCACGTCAGCGATATCGCCGACGCCATGATGCTGGGCCGTCTGCTCAGTGCCTTGTTCGAACGGGGGGTGGTGCTGGTGACCACTTCCAACTATCCGCCGGACGGGCTGTATCCCAACGGCTTGCAACGGCAGAACTTCCTGCCGACCATCGAACTGATCAAGCGTGAGCTGGATGTACTGAACGTGGATGGCGGTAATGATTACCGTCTGCGCGAACTGACACGTGAGCCGCTGTTCATCGTACCGGCCGATGCCGCAGCCGAAACGCGGATGGAAGGCATGTTTACCCGCCTGAGCAGCGAGGCGCTGATTGCCAAGCAGGAAATCGAAGTGCTGGGCCGGCAGATTCCGGTGAAGAAACTGTCACCGGGGATTATCTGGTTCGATTTTTTGGCCATCTGTGATGGCCCGCGGGCACAGACCGACTATCTGGAAATCGCCACCGAATTCCACACGGTCTTCATCAGCGGGATTCCCAAGTTATCAGCCAAGGATGCTTCGGTCGCCCGGCGTTTTACCTGGCTGGTGGATGTGTTCTACGACAATCGCGTCAAGCTGATTGCCTCGGCTGCCGTCGAGATTGATGACATCTACACCGATGGGGTGCAGGCCAGCGAATTTTTCCGCACCGCCAGCCGCCTGACCGAGATGCAATCCAAGAGCTATCTGGAACTGCCGCACCAGAGCGCCGGCCAGACGCACGACCAGCCGCCGCCGGGAGTGGTGAGCTAGGCCAGGTCCTGCATCGCATCGCGATTCCAAATGGCAAGCCACCATACCGTGCTTGCCATTTTTTCATGGGGGGCAGGGGTAGATCAGGTAGATGGTTTACAAGTCTGTTAACAGAAAATGGCAGACTGGCACCGTTATTTTCATCTTTCGCCCCCTATACTGCGGCCTAGGCAAACCTGCCTGTGATGTAAAGCCAACAAAGGAAGGACGGACTCCGCATGAAAAAGACCAGCGTATTGGCAATTGCCAGCCTCTCCCTGATAACCGGCATGGCCCTGGCTGAAAAAGTCATGGACTGGCGTGATCTGGACAAGGTGCATAACCATGTCAAGGAGGCCATCCATGAAATGGAACGTGCCCGCGCAGCCAATCATTACGATATGGCTGGCCATGGAGCCAAGGCGGAAGAATTGCTGCGCCAGGCTGAACAGGAATTGCATCAGGCAGTGGATGCAGCCAAGGCGGCCAAGTAAGCACGGCCTTGCTGGCAGGCAAAACAAAAGCGGCCCGTGGGCCGCTTTTTCTATAGCATCAGGAAGGCGATCAGGCGCGCTTCTTGAATTCGCCGGTGCGGCTGTCGATTTCGATCTTTTCGCCGGTCACCACGAAGGCCGGAACCTGAACTTCGAAGGTGGTACCAACCAGCTTGGCCGGCTTCAGAACCTTGCCCGAAGTGTCGCCACGTACGGCCGGCTCGGTGTATTCCACTTCGCGGATCACGGTGGTCGGCAGTTCCACGGAGATGGCCTTGCCATCGTAGAAGGTAACCTGGCAAACGTCTTCCATGCCGTCAACGATGTAGTTGATGGTGTCGCCCAGGTTGTCGGCTTCTACTTCGTACTGGTTGAATTCGCTATCCATGAACACGTACATCGGGTCAGCGAAGTAGGAGTAGGTGCAGTCCTTGCGATCCAGAACCACGACGTCGAACTTGTCGTCAGCGCGGTACACGGCTTCGGAGCCGGCGCCGGTCAGCAGGTTCTTCATCTTCATCTTCACTACGGAAGCGTTACGGCCGGATTTGCTGAATTCGGCTTTCTGTACGACCATCGGGTCGTTGCCTACCATGAATACGTTGCCAGCGCGGAGTTCTTGTGCGGTTTTCATTGCTTGTAAAGTCCCAAACTCTTGATTGAACTCGGAAAACGGTTTCCGAAAAACGGGCTATTTTAGCCGGTTTTCTATGAATTGCACCAGCCGCATTCCCAAGTCGCCCTGTGTGAGCAATTTGTCCGGCCAATTACGGCTGTGGCGGTGCCATTGCGGCAAATGCTTTTCCAGCGCCTGCCAGGCTGCCACCATGCCCTGGCCGTGGTTCCAGGCATGGCTGGCGGCCTTGATTGCCGTGGCCGTGTCCTGATCCAGATCCGCGCAGTAGTGTGACAAAAAGGCATCAAGTTTGATCATATGCGCCGTATCGTCTTGCGGGTAGATATGCCATAGCAGCGGTTTGCCAGCCCATTGGGCACGCACGAAGCTGTCCTCGCCGCGTACGAAGTTGATATCGCAAGACCACAAGGTCAGGTCGTAGCTGTCCTGATCCGTCATCGGCAGTACGTGCACGGTCAGCGCACCACGGCTGACATGCTGGCCGGCATGCAGCGTCTGGCCCAGCACCACTTGCACATCCGCCAATACCTTGCCCTCCGGCACCATGCAGTGCACCGGGATGGGGCTGTGCGTCCAGTAATCCAGCAATTCACGGGCGGCAGGGTTTTCATAGGCAAACAGGCTGACCCGCCATTCTTCCGGCTGTTTTTCCGGGATGTCGAACATCTGCCAGAACGCCCGCTGCGCCAGTTTGTCTTGTTGCCAGCGCTGGCGGGTGGCGATCAGGCCGTCTTCGCACAGCAGGCCGCCGGTGCGGTCGGTGAAGCCGGGAAAGAAGAAATACTTGGTCAATGGCAGGCGCGGGTGGGGTGAGGCCATGCCATGGCAGCCCTCTACCCAGTCTTCGGCCGACAGGTATTCCAGATTGATCCACAGCGGTGGGCGAGGGCTATCGGCCATGGCCTGTTCCACTGCTTCCGGCAAGCGGCAGCCAAACGCCTCGATCACCACTTGTGCAGGCTGGTAGTCGGCAAAACCGGCATCCGCTTGCCACCGGCAAACGGTAATGCCATCCAGCTCCTGTACGGCACGGGCCGGGTCTAGCAATGGCGCAATCCGGGCAAAACTGCCCAGATCATCCACCCACAAACGCACCGGGTGGTCAAAGTCGTGGGCCAGCCGCCGTGCCAGCCGCCAGGCAACGCCGATATCGCCATAGTTGTCGATGACGGTACAGAAAATGTCCCAGCTCAAGGGGGAGGAATAGGGCATGACATGCAGGGTGTGAAGAAGGCTGGCGCAGCATAGCATGCAGTTACCTGCTTTGCGGTGTGCTGTGCAGTCTGCAACGGTCCATTCAGCCAAGCAGTACTAACAGTGTGTGATAAAACAGTTAAAATGAAACGATGATGTCAACAAGAAGATCCTCATGAGCGCAACTGATCAGACCGCCAGTCCCACTCCTTCCAGACCCAAACATTTCCGCTGGCGGCGCTGGCTGGCCGGTTTGCTTGCCGTATTGGCCTTGTGGTGGGGGCTGCTGGCTGGCATTGCACCGGGCATTGTCCAGAGCCAGGCTGCCAAGTGGGCGGCGGGAATCGGGCGCAAGCTGAGTCTGGGTGAGGTCTCCATCAATCCGTGGAAAATGGCGGTGGAGCTGCAGCAGTTGCAGTTGTCCGAGGGCAAGGGCGAGCCGCTGTTTGCCGCCAAGCGCGTGTATGTGGATTTTTCCCCATCAGCACTGCTGATGGGACGTTGGCAACTGGCTGAGTTCTCGGTAGACGCACCCCAGCTATGGGTGAAGCGCGATGCGCAGGGGCAGTGGAACTGGGCGCGTTTCATCCATGATGCCAGTGGTCCTGCCCAGCCGAAAAAGGATGACAGCCCGCCACCAAAATTCCTGTTGCAGGCGCTGAATATTCGTCAGGGACAGGTGATGTTCCAGGATGAGCTGGCCAGCAATGAACAGCTCAAGGTGGCGCCGCTGAATCTGGCGCTTACCGATCTGAGCACACTGCCGGAAGCCGGTGGCTACCGTTTGCACGCCGCGCTGGGTGATGGCACCCAGCTGGACTGGAAGGGCAGCCTGCAATTGCAACCGCTGCAATCCAGCGGTGAGGCCAGCATTCGCGGTTTTACCCTGGCCAGCGTGTGGGACTATATCAAGCCGCAATTCAATGTCGCCGCACCGCAAGGCGAACTGTCGGCCCAGGCGCGCTATCACTTCGACATGAGCGGCAAGAGCGCCCAACTGCAGGTCAGCCCCTTCAATGCACAGCTCAAGGGCCTGCAGCTGCAGGCGCCAGGCAGCCCGCATCGTTTTGTCCTGCCCACGCTGAATGTCAGTGGCGGCCGCTTCGATTTGCAACATTCCCAGTTATCCATCCAGCAACTGGCGCTGGAAGGCGGCAGCCTGGAAGCGCTGCGCCGGCAGGATGGCATGATCGACTGGCTGACCGCGCTGCCGCAACACACAGCGCAGCCCGCGGCCCAGCACAGTGGCGGCAAGCCTTCGCCCTGGCAGGTGAAGGTGGACGATATCAAGCTGGCCAACTGGCAATACCGGTTTAGCGATGAGACTTTTGCCACGCCCTTGCAGGTTTCGGCGCGCTTGCCACTATTGCACGCCCGGTTTGCCCTGGAGCCGAAACAGGGCTTCAGTGTGGACAAGCTGGCAGGCGAACTGGCAGATATCAAGCTGGGTAATGCCGCGCAGCCGGAGAAAATCAGCCTGAACAAATTGAGCTTGCAGCCCTCGCGTATCGTGCAGCAGGGCCAGTTGATCGAACCGGGAGCGGTCGATTTGCAAGGTCTGCTGGTGGCGGTGGAGCGTAACAAGCAAGGCCAGTTGAATCTGGCCCAACTGTTTGCGCCGGGCAAGGCGGCCAAACCGGCAAGCAAGGCCGCGCCTGAGGACAGCAAGAACAAGGCTGGCTGGCAGCTGCACTACCCGCCGGTCAGCCTGAGCGAGGGCCAGATCAGCTGGACCGATCAGACCCTGTCGCGTCCGGTCAGCGCCACGCTACGCGAGGTGACGGCCAAGCTGGAAGCCAAGGAGGCACAGCAGCTGGCGCTGGAGGTGGGCGGCAAGCTGGAGTCCGGCCAGTTCAAGGCTGCCTTGCAGCTGGACCCGGCCACGGTGGCGCTCAAGGGCAAGGTCAATGTCCAGGCACTGCCACTGGCACCGTTTGCGCCATATGGCCTGTCCGGTACGCCGTTGCGCATGAATGGGGGCCAGCTCAGTGCCGACCTGACGGTGGAATCGGCCAACAAGGGCTGGAGTGTGGCCGGTACTGCTGGCATCAGCAGCCTGGCGGTCATGGAGCCGGGTGAAAAGCTGCCCTTGCTGGGCTGGAGCAATCTGCGCGTCAATGGCATCAAGGCGCAGGGCAAGCCTGCCTTGCCGCTTAGCGTGGCGGTACAGGATGTCCAGCTGGAGGCCCTGTCGGCGCGGCTGATTCTGGATGCCAAGCGCCAGCTCAACTGGCAGCGCATCTTTGCTGCCAAGGCCGCGGCCGAACCCAAGACGACAGCCGCCAAGCCGGCCAGCACCGCCAGCGTGCCACCGGTGGAAATCCGCAGCATCCACCTGAATCGCAGCAAGGTGCAGTTTGCCGACCAGAGCATGAATCCCAATTTTGCTACCCAGATGCACCATCTGCGTGGCTCCATCCAGGGCCTGTCCACCCGTCCGGGGCGGACCGGCACCATCACGCTGGACGGGGATGTGGACCAGTATGGTGATGTGCGGGTACGTGGAGCGCTGGCACCGATGGCGGTGACCGACAATACCGACATCACGCTGTCTTTCCGCAATATCGCGTTGAACAACCTCAACCCCTATGCCACCACTTTTGCCGGCTGGCGCATCAATGATGGCCGCCTCACCGTTGACCTGCATTACCTGCTGGATCATCGTCAGATGAAGGGGCAGAACCGGGTGGTGATCAATACCATCCAGCTGGGTGACGAAGTACCGGACTACAAGGGGACTCACCTGCCATTACGCTTGGCGGTAGCCTTGCTGGAAGACAGCGACGGCAAGATCGATCTCGACCTGCCGGTGTCCGGCAGTCTGGATGATCCGCAATTCAGCTATGGCCAGATCGTGTGGAAGGCGCTGGTGAATGTGGTCACCAAGGTTGTCACCGCGCCGTTCCGCGCGCTGGGGGCTCTGCTGGGTGGCGAGGGTTTCGATAATGTGTACTTCATTCCGGGTGAAGCCGGTGTGGCACCGCCGGAGCGGGAGAAACTGGAGAAGATTGCCGGACTGATGGTCAAGCGGCCCAAGATGCAGTTGCAGATCGCCGGCAGTATCGACCCCGAGGTGGACAGCAAGGAACTGAGTCGCGCCCGTATCGACAGTGCCGTCCTGCAGGCGGCGGGGCGCAGCCTGTTGCCGGGCGAGCCGCTGCCGGTGCCGGACATGGCCGATCCGGCCATGCTGGATGCCATCAAGACGGTCTATGCCAAGCGGCTGGGTCGCCTCAAGCTGATGAGCCATACCCTGAATCCGGGTGGGCCATCCGGTGCGGTGCTGGCCAAACTGCTGCGTGCTGAGCTGATTGCGGCCGAGAAGGTCGACGATGCCGCACTGCAGGCACTGGCGCGCCAGCGTGCCGACAATGCACGCAAGGTGATGATGCGAATTGACAACACTCTGGGCGATCACATCACGCTGGGCGAACCGGTGAAAACCCGCGCCGAACGGGACGGTGTGGCCTTGGGAATCAAGCTTTCCAGCAAATAGTACCCCACCCGGCTTGATGTCCATCAATGAACGGCGCGACTACATATAGTGTAATGCGCCGTTTTCTTTTTCCATATATTGTGATTTTTAAGCGAGAATCATTTCCGTGGGCAGGATGGCGGCCGCAGGATTTTCAATCCGCAGCAGGATGGGATACGCGCTAAACTGCCAGGATGATCAGGCCGCGGTAATCAGGACAAATCTCAAATAATCCAGGAATCGAGGGGTCGGAATGAAGCGTGAAAACAATGCCGTCATGCTGGAGCAGGATATCTCGCGCGAGGTGCTGCTGGAAAAGTATGCCAAGGGTGACGAGCAGAGCGTCAGTGAAGTCCGTCAGCGGGTAGCCCGTGCGCTGGCCGCCCTGGAGCAAGACCCGGCCCGTTTCGAGCCACTGTTCTTCCAGGCACTGGATAATGGCTTCATTCCTGGCGGACGGATCAATTCCGCTGCCGGCACCGAACTGCGTGCCACCCTGATCAACTGCTTTGTACAGCCGGTGGGCGACTCTGTCTCCGAACCTTCCAATGGCAAGGCCGGTATCTACGAAGCCCTGCTGCAGGCGGCAGAAACCATGCGCCGTGGCGGTGGCGTCGGCTACAACTTTTCGCGTATCCGCCCCAAGGGCGCGCGGGTAAAAGGCACCAACAGCCGCGCCTCCGGCCCTGTGTCCTATATGCGGGTCTTTGACCGTAGCTGCGAAACCGTGGAATCGGCCGGTGCCCGCCGTGGCGCGCAAATGGGCGTGCTGGATGTCAGCCACCCGGATGTGGAAGATTTCATCCATGCCAAGGACAAGGGCGACCTGCGCAATTTCAATATCTCGGTGGGCGTGTCGGA
>JAFANL010000066.1 GCA_019232735.1 Aquitalea sp.
GCCAGTGCCGACTTCACCTGGCTCAACACCACGGTCACCTGCGCCGTCATATTGATGCGCAGCTTGTGCTGCGGATTGGGCACATCGAACAGGCCGTAGTAATAAATGGCGGTGGACGACGAGCTGCTGGACGAGGAGCTGGTGGAAGTGCTGCTGGTACTGGTGCTGTCACTGGAATCGCTGTAGGACTGCGGGGCCGGGTCGATGGCGCGCAGGCTGGCCTGATAGCGCCGGTCCGGATCGCCCAGAATGGTGAAATACACCGGCAGGCCGGGCTTGACCTTGATCACGTCGCCTTCCGAGATTTCCGCCTTGACCGTCACCGTGTCCAGCTGCGCCAGCTTGACGATGGTAGGCGTGGACTGGCTGGCATTCACCGTCTGGCCCTCTTCCACCGGCAAGGCCACCACCACGCCGTCGATCGGAGCCAGGATACGGGTATAACCCAGGTTGAGCTGGGCGGTTTTCAGGCTGATGCGTGCCTGCTGCAACTGCGCCTGCAATTGCTGGGCATCGGCAGCGGCTTCGTCCAGCGCGGCTTTGGCACTGTCATGGCTTTCCTGCGAAGTCGCCTGCTGTCCCAGCATCTGCTGCTGACGGGCAAAATCCTGCCGCGCCTTCAACAATGCCGCCAACTTGGATTGCAGTTGCGACTGATAGCTGCTGACCGAAGCCTGAGCATCTTCCAGCGCATTTTCCTGGGTACGCGGGTCGATCTCGGCCAGCACATCGCCCTTCTTCACGCTTTGGCCCAGCGCCACCTTGAGTGACTTCACCTGGCCGGATACCTGCGCGCCAACGCTGACCTCACGCAGCGCCTTGATGGTGCCGGTCGCCAGCACGCTGTCTTCCAGGTCCTGATGGCTGACGGTGGCCGTCAGATAATGATTAAGGGGTGCCCGCGGATAAAACAGGTAGGCCGCACCAGCGACCAGCAACACGATGCCGACGGCAAGGCCGCGCAGACGTGGGGAACTGAGGTGGAACATGAAATAAGCAAAAGATGATGGTTGTTTTGATCCTGCAGTATCGCGGCATGGCCTGCCTGCCGCAGTTAACGGCAGGTAAAACAAGGTCAAGATACGTAAGCACATCCTGAAGAGAGATGAAGAGCCAGCGGGGCTGCGCTTTGGCAAAGACCGGACGAGGGAGTAAAGTATGCCGTTTCCATTCGGCCCGCAGTACGGCCGCTTCGCCACCCTCCTCATCAAACAGGCATCACATGCAGCAGGCTGTCCGCCGTCCTTCCTTGTTCCGCGCTCTGGCCGGCGTGCTGGCCGGCCTGTATTGCGCGCTGGCATGCGCCGTGACTTCTCCGACACACAACTGGCTGAGCGAGCACCGCGACTGGCGGGTGGGCGTGGTCCTGCAAGCGCCGTATGCCCAGATCAATCCGCGCAGCCATCTGCTGGAAGGGGCGGATGTCGAGGTGATGTTGCTGCTGGCGGAAAAAATGGGCGTGCAGCTCAGCTGGCATACCTATACCAGCCAGGCCGCACTGGACCGTGCGGTGGAAGCCGGTAAAGTGGATGTTTCACCCGGCATGCTGCAAACCCCTGCCAGCCTGCATCACTGGTTGTTTTCCCAACCCTATCTGCGCGTCCCCCACAAGATCGTCGGTTTCCCGGATGGCAGCGGCAATGCGGTGGACCTGGACCGGCTGTCGCTGAGCGAGCGGCTGGCGCTGGACGGTAATAGCGATGCACTGCGCTTCGTGCGCCGCAACTATCCCGAGCTGCAACGGGTAGAAGTCGCCAACGACCGCACCGCGCTGCAAACCGTACAGCAGCAATATGCCGAATACGCCATTGTCGACGAAGCCCAGCTGGCCACCTTGCTGAAAGACCCGGAATTCTCCCGCCTGGCCGTGGTGGGCGACCTGGGCTACACCCATTTGCTGCGCATCGGCGTACGCCACGACTGGCCGGAACTGCCCCCCGTGCTGGACAGGCAATTGCAAGACATCCCCGGCACCCGCATGGAACAACTCTATGCGCGCTGGATGCTGCCCAGCTACCCCCGCCTGATCGACTCGCTGACCTTCTGGCACCGGCTGACGCTGGCCTTGTTGTGCAGCAGCCTGCTGCTGGCCATTGTCTGGAGCCATCAGCGTCGCCAGCGTCGCTGGGCTGAAAAGCGCCTGCTGGCCGCCAGACTGGAACTGGAAGCCCGCGACGTGGCCGAAGAATCCTTGCGCCTCACCCAGTTTTCCATCGACAACAGCACCGTCGGCATTCTGTGGGTGAACTGGGATAGCCGCATCCAGTACGCCAACCGCGCGGCCGAAACCATGCTGGGTTACCCCGCGTCCTTGTTGCTGCGGCTGTCACTGCCGGAATTGCAACCCTCGCTGGACAGCAGCCGCTGGCTGGACTTGTGGAACCAGTTGCGTGGCAGCAAGGCCGTCAGCAGCTTCGAAACCCGCTGCCTGAAGGCCGATGGCGCCTTCCTGCCAGTGGGCGTGACCTTGAGTTTTCTCAAATTCGGCCGGACCGAATACCTGGTGGTGTATCTCAGTGACATCACCGAGCGGCAGAAAGCCCGTGCTGCGCTGGAGGAAAGCGAAGCCCGTTTCAAGGGTATGGCCAGCAATGTGCCGGGCATGGTGTTCCGGCTGGAGCGTGCCGGGCCGCAATTGCCGGCACGGCTGGCCTTTGTCAACGACGCCAGCCACAGCATGCTGGGCTACAGCCCGCTGGATCTGGTCAGCCTGCCGGACGGCTGGCTCAACCTGGTCGCCCCCGATGACCGGGACGGTTATGGCCAGGCCTGGCAGGAAGCGGATGCCCACAACCACGATCTGGTCTGGCAGGGCCGCATGCTGAACCAGGCTGGCGAAGTGCGCTGGGTGGACATCAAGGCCACGGTACGCTGCTTCGATGACGGCCACGTGGTGTGGGACGGCATCGTGTGGGACATCTCGCAGAACAAGCACAATGAGTTGCAACTGGCCGAATCACGCGGCTTGCTGCGCAGCCTGTCCGCCCACCTGGAGTCGGTGCGCGAGGAAGAAAAAGCCCGCATCGCCCGCGAGGTTCACGATGAACTGGGGCAGATCCTGACCGTGCTGCGGCTGGAAACCACCATGTGCGAGCTGGGCTTTGCCGGCCAGGACAGCAAGCTGGCCGAACGCCTGCAAACCATGAAGCGGCTGATTGAACAAACCTTCCAGATCGTGCGTGATGTCGCCACCGCCCTGCGCCCGCCCGTACTGGATGCCGGCATCGGCTCCGCCATCGAATGGCAGGCCCGCCGTTTTGAAAAGCGCAGCGGCATTCCCTGCCTGATTTCCGTTCCGGACACGCCGATCCCGCTCAGCGATGCCCGCGCCATCGGGGTGTTCCGCATCCTGCAAGAAGCGCTCACCAATGTGCTGCGCCATGCCGAGGCCAGCACCGTCAGTGTCGGTCTCACCTGCCAGCAAGGCATGATCACGCTCAGCATTGCCGACGATGGCAAGGGTTTTGACCCGCAGGCGCACCGACAGCAGCGTTCTTTCGGTCTGGTCGGCATCCGCGAACGCGTGCTGCTGCTGGGCGGAAAACTTGACATCGACAGCCAGCCGGATCAGGGTTGCACCCTCACCATCCGGCTCCCCGCCGAAGAAGGGAAGGAAACCGCGTGATCCGCGTCATCATTGCCGAAGACCACAAAATCGTCCGCGAAGGCATCAAGCAACTGATATCGATGGCCGAGGACATCCAGGTGGTGGGCGAAGCCACCAATGGCACCCAGCTACTGGAACAACTGCGCCAGACCTCCAGCGACGTGCTGCTGCTGGACATCTCCATGCCCGGCAGCAACGGACTGGAAACCATTCCACGCATCCGGGCACTGGATAATCCGCCCGCCATCCTGATGCTGTCCATGCATGACGAAGTGCAGATTGCCGCCCGCGCCCTCAAGGCTGGTGCCGCTGGCTACAGCACCAAGGACAGCGACCCGGCCCTGCTGCTGACGGCTATCCGCAAGGTGGCCAGTGGTGGCCGCTATATCGACCCGCAACTGGCGGACCGCATGGTATTTGAAGTGGGTCTGACCGACTCGCGCCCGGCCCATACCCAGCTATCCGAACGCGAATACCAGGTGTTCGAACGGCTGGTCCACGGCGCCAACGTCAACGAAATTGCCCAGCAGCTGAATATCAGCTCCAAGACCGTCAGCACCCACAAGGTCAGACTGATGCAGAAACTGCAGGCCCATTCGGTAGCCGACATGGTGCGCTATGCCATCGACAACAAGCTGATCTGAGC
>JAFANL010000050.1 GCA_019232735.1 Aquitalea sp.
TTCATCAGGTAGTGCAGGCCGTCGCGCTCCATCTTGCGCGCATAGTGGCCGGTGGCGATGCAGTCGGCACCCAGTTCCAGTGCGTAATCCAGAAAAGCCTTGAACTTGATCTCGGCATTGCACAGCACGTCCGGGTTGGGCGTGCGACCGGCCGAGTATTCCTTGAGGAAGTACGAGAACACGCGGTCCTTGTATTCCTTGGCGAAGTTGACGATTTCCATGTCGATGCCGACGATGTCGGCCACGCTCATGGCGTCCAGTGCATCCTGCTTGATGGAGCAGTATTCGTCGTCGTTGTCGTCTTCCCAGTTCTGCATGAACACGCCGATGACTTCATGGCCCTGTTGCTTGAGCAGCCAGGCGGTTACCGACGAATCCACACCGCCGGACATGCCGACGACAATACGTTTCTTACCCGTCACGGGGAAAATCCTTCTTTCCAGAGAGCCAGGGGCACCACCACGGGTGGTTCCCCGAATGAATTGAACCAGCTGTCCACCACCCATTCCTGGCCGGTGTCCTGCTCGGTGATATGGCTGGCGAAATGCTGTGTCACCAGCCAGCGGGTACGACGCACGATGGGATCGACCCGATGAAAATGCAGCCAGCCCTGCGTGGCCAGAAATTGCAGGAAGGCCGAGTCATTGTGGCTGTGATCAATGCAGTCCATGCGGCCGTCGGCATTGTTGTCGAAGCGGTCGCCGCCCTTGTCATGCCAAAGCGGACTGTCTTGTGCCGATAACCAGTACAGCGCCTGCACGGCGCGCTGGATCTGGCTGCGTTCGCTGGTGGCGTCATGCAGGTCGTCAAACAGGCTGGCCAGCCAGTCGCGGGCCTCGCTGGATACTTCCAGTTCCAGCTGTTTGGCGCAGCCGTAATCATAACAGAGCTGCAGGGGCTCCGCATGCAGCGGTCCGCCGGCAAGTAACAGCCACAGCCACAGGCCATGGCGGCGCAGCAAGCACTGAAGGTGACGCAAGGCTTCCTCCCTTGCCGCCTGTTCAGGGTTGATGGTGAATCAGATCCAGGGCAAAGCGTTTTCCCAGCCGATAGTCATCCAGACACTGCATGACCACGGGGCTGCGGTGTTGCGGCAGGCGGGCGGCGATCTCATCGTAGGTAAGCCAGTGCGCGCTGACAATGCCCGTATCGAGTTTTTCTGCCGGATGATGGCGTACTGCGCGGGCGGCAAAGGCAAAACGCAGCCAGGTGATGTCGCTATCCGGTTTGTCCACCATATAGATGCCAACCAGGTGTTGCAATTCCACCTCCCAGCCGGTTTCTTCACGCGTCTCGCGCAGGGCAGCGGCAAACAGGGTTTCACCATGTTCCAGATGTCCGGCCGGCTGATTGAAGCGCAGGCCGTATTCGGTTTCCTCTTCCACCAGCAGGTAGCGGCCATCGTTCTCCACGATGGTGGCGACTGTGGTATTTGGCTTCCATTGCATGGGTCTGTTCTTTCAATGTAATTGACAATCGTTATTATTTGAAAATACTATGTCGAGAATTATTCTCATTCAAGGTTTGCGCCATGTACGTCTGCCTGTGTAATGCCGTCACTGATAGCCAGATCCGCCATGCGGTGGAAGAGGGCGCCACCCGCATGTGCGATTTGCGGGCGGAGCTGGGCGTGGCAGCAGAGTGTGGCAAGTGTGCTTGTTGCGCCAACCAATTGCGCAAGGAAACCCTGGTGCAAATGGGAGCCAATCATCCGGGCAGGGCCGCTGCCTGAGGGAATGCGACGGTAGCGCGCCGTCATCAGCATGTTGCTGGTGATGCGGGAATAAATAAAAAAGGGGGCATTGCCCCCTTTGTCGTTTCTGTGCGGTGCTTACTTGCCACCGCTGGCTTGTGACTTGGCAATGGGTGCCGAGGCATCCGGTGCCGGGTCTTCCTGCTCTTCCCACGGCAGGCCAACCTTCTTGCTATTGATCGCAAGATTGCCGTTCTTGTAGTTGAGCTGGGTGGAAATCTGACCCTTGTCCTCGTTGATGAACTTCTCTTCCTTCCACTGTGCCAGCTGGTTATCCAGCAGGCTGCGCGCCAAGTCTTCCACTTCGCCCATATTGGGTTGCACTTCCGCGCTCTGATCCACCATGAACAAGGTGCGGGCCTGGGCCACCACCAGGTTTTCCAGCGTCTTGCGTGGCAGGCTCAGCTTGGCTTCCACTTCAAAGCGCTTGAGGAAGGCGGCCGAGTTGTTCAGGTCGGCTTCCTGCAGGCCGTTCAGGCCCAGGCTGCCTTGCAGCGTGGTTTCGCCACTGGGCATTTTCAGATAGAAGTCGTTGATCACCAGCTTGGGATTGTTGGTCAGCAGCGGAATACCGGTGTGCTTGATGGTATCGATGTACTGCTTGCGCAATACCGCCGGGTCCACGCCTTCGAACGGAATCTGGCTGATGGCCTGATCCAGCTTCAGCAGCGTGGGGCCGTGCAGGTGATTGGCCGATACATCCAGCCGCATCGGGCCGTAGTGCTGGTCGTTGTAGTTGAACTCGGCAAAATCCAGCTTGCCGCGGGTGTTGATGAATTCATCCTGCTCGCTGCTGACAATCTGGTAGCGGAAGTTCTTCAGCGACACGGCCGACGGTTTGAATTCGCCGGACGGATTGATGAATTCGCCCACGCGCATGCGGGTCATCAGGTAGACCAGCTCATTCAGCTTGATGCTGTAGGGGACGCTGTCCTTCCAGTTGAGCTGCACATTGCCCACGGTCAGCTCGCTGGTGCCCAGCTTGATGCCGGTGGCACCGGGGCGGATGTCGGACACATAGCGCACGCCGTCAAAGGCCAGGCTGCCCTTGCTGGAGGCTTCCAGCAGGAAGCCGGGCGAATTGGCCTCGGTCTTGTATTCCTTGTAGCCGGAGGCGTAGTCCAGCTTCAGGTCGAAGCCTTTCCATTTCATCTTCACGCCGGACAGTGCTTCCTCGTAGTCGAAGGAGGGCACGTTGACGTTCAGTTCGCCGCCACCGCCAAAACCCAGCCGGTTGGTGACCGTGATCGGGTCCTTGTCGCCAAAGAAGGTCTTGAGCGTCTTGCGGGTGGCATCGCTCATGGCAAATTCCGTGGTGACCAGTGCGCGCGCAGGACGGAAATCCAGGCTGGACAGGCCGGGGAAGGGGCCATGCTTGATGTGGTGGGTGAACTTGATGGTGGAGTTCAGCAGCGGCTTGAAATTGTCCGGCAGCATGTTTTCATACGGCCCGGACAGGCGGCGGTTGAATTCCAGTTCGGTGGTCTCGGTGGAGGAGAACCAGCCACGGTCGTAGCTGTGGGATTTCACCTTGAACAGCGGCAGGCTGGCCAGCATCTTGTGCTGTTCTTCCAGCGTATCCTCGGCTTTCATGCCAGCCCAGAAGGCCGCCGCACCGTTGAACACCAACAGGCCACCCAGAGTGGCTCCCGCAATAATCAGACGTCGTTTTGGCAACACAAGCGTTTTTCTGAAGGGTGTGTGGATTGAGGCCCTATGGTACACCATGC
>JAFANL010000078.1 GCA_019232735.1 Aquitalea sp.
GTGGCAAATGGCATATCCAGATCGCCGTAGACCTGACCTGCTTTGGGGTCGGTATTGCTGCGCAGCATCTCTACCGCGGCCGTGGCATAGTCGGTGACCGGAATGCCGGCACCAAGCAAGCGTTGCAGCCCGGCCGTGCGCTTGGCCTCATTGAACGTGCCGGATGCGTCCAGTACTACACGGGTGTCATAGCCTGCCGCCTTGGCCGACAGTGCCGGAAAACTGGCGCAGATTTCCAGCGATACGCCCGCAACGATGATTTGTTTGCGGCCGGTTTTTTCAATGGCGGCACGGACCTTCGGGTCCTCCCAGGCATTGATCATGGTGCGGCTGATCACTTGCACACCAGGGAGGGCTTGTGTCAGTTCCGGCATGGTGGGGCCCCACATGCCATCAGGCATGGTGGCCGTCACGATGACTGGCACTCCCAGCGAGCGCGCAGCTTTGGCCAGGGCGACGACGTTATGCTTCAGCTCGCCAACCGTGGTGTCGCGTACGCCGCTGAGCAGACCGACCTGATGGTCAACCAGCAGCAGGACGGCATTGTCACGGGACAACATGCTCAGATTGGCATTCTGTGTTACGACAGCGGAGCTGGTGGCGGCTGCGACGGGCAGGGAGGCGCAGGCAGCGGACAGGGTGGCGAGGCCGAGCAGGCTGGCAGAAATGAATTGGCGAATTTTCATGGTTTGTTCCTTGGTATGGTGGTTGCACATTCATGCCATTGCCCCGAAAGCAGCCAGTTCATCTGGGAGAGATGAAAACTGTCCTAAAGGCTTGAATGTGTGGAGGTATTATGAACAAGGTCAATGCCATGAAAATATAGGAAAAATCGTATTTATCGTTCTATACATGGAACGATAAAGTGGCAATTCCAGCAGAATTACAAAGGTTGAGCATGAGCCCACTGTCATTGGATCTGAATGATCTGTATCTGTTTTCCCAGGTCGTGCAGCGGCAGGGCTTTAGTGCGGCAGCCCGGGCGCTGGGCCTGCCCAAGTCGCGTATCTCACGGCGTATTGCCCTGCTGGAGGCGCGCCTGCAAACCCGGCTGTTACAGCGCAGTCCGCGCCGAGTGAGTCTGACCGATGCCGGCGAAGCCTTGTATGGGCATTGCCTGGCCATGCTGGCCGAGGCGCGGGCCGGGGAGGAGGCGGTACGGCAACGGCAACAGGAGGCCAGTGGCCAGGTGCGACTGAGCGTGCCCATTGCGATTGCCGATGCCGTGCTGTCGCGCTTGTTACCGGATTTCATGCGGCAACACCCCAAGGTCAGGCTGTCGGTACAGGCCTGCAATCGCCTGGTTGATCTCCTGGAAGAGGGGGTGGACGTGGTGGTGCGGGGGGTGGGTTTAGAGCTGGAGTCTTCCAGTCTGGTGCAGCTACCCTTGTGCACCGCTCAGTGGGGCTTGCTGGCCAGTCCTTCACTGCTGCACAAGCTGGACAGCGTTCTGTCCCCGCAACAGTTGGCAGGAAAAGATGCCCTGTTGTTTGCGCCGCTGGATGGTGGTCCTGACATCTTGCGTTTGCGTGATGAGTATGGAACCCATCAGGAAGTGCGCATGAACGTGCAGTTGCGCAGCGATAATGTGCAGACCTTGAAGCAGGCGGCGTTGTCCGGGTTGGGGATTGCCAGTTTGCCCCTGTATGCCTGCGCAAGCGAAATGGCGGCAGGGCATTTGCAATTGCTGTTGCCGCAATGGCGGCCGCGTGATGGTCGCTTGATCATGCTGTATCCCACCCGCCGCGGCCTGTCACCTGCGGTGCGGGCCTTGATCGACTTCATCAAGGCCGAACTGCCAGCCCTGCTTGAGTACCATGAGAGCGAAGTATTGCCGCTAAAATAAAAATAACTTATCAAGTATAAATATTATTAGTTTAACTTCTTTTTGTTTTGCCCTTAGGCTAACGGTATTGCAAGCCGATCTGCGGCTTCGCCAGTTTGCTTGAGGAAACCATGTTCAATCTGAATGTCTATCTGGCCGCGCTGGGGCTATCCACCAGCCAGATCGTGGGCATAGGCCCGCAAAACGCCTTTGTCATCCGCCAGGGTATCGGGCGTAGCCATGTGCTACCCATCGTGTTGATCTGCATTGTTGCCGATGTCGTGCTGATCAGCTGTGGGGTGTTGGGCATGGGCAAGATCATTGGCGCGATACCGGGTTTTGTGCAAACCGTGGCCTGGCTGGGTGCGGCTTTCTTGCTGTGGCTGGGTTTCAAGTCCTTTCGGGCGGCGCTGCATCCGGGCGCACTGGCGCTGGAGGGAGGGATTGAGCTGGAACGTAAACGGGCCATTCGTACCATCTTGCTGGTGACCCTGCTCAATCCTTATGTGTGGCTGGACACGGTGATCCTAATTGGCAGCGTGGCATCGGTGTATGGGCAACATGCCGCACCATCTTTCATCCTGGGCAGTGTGACGGCCTCTGTCGGCTGGTTTGCCGGGATCGGTTTTTTTGCCGGAAAGCTGGCACCCCTGTTTCAGAAGGAGAGCAGCTGGCGCGTACTGGACTGTGCCATCGGTCTGATCATGCTGTTGACCAGTAGCATGTTGCTGTGGAATTACGGATTTGTTCACTGAGGCCTATTGCTTGCACTATTTTAAATGATTTCAATGTCATTTTTTGTGTAAAAACAGTCATTGTCGATACGACTTAACGCCGAAACGAGTACAAGCTTGTTTCGGCGTTTTGACGTTGACAGGCCGGTTTGCAGGCAGGGATGTGCCATGGGGTGAAACTACTAAAGGATTTCTCTGCGTAGTGCATGGACAGTACCCTTTCAAGGGGGAACGCCAAAGTCATTATTTATCTTTATTTGAAAGCTGTTTGTTTAATGAATTGCTGGACCCGGCCTGGAAATCTGTGGCGAGTTGTCCAGATTGATAATGATCAATTGTCATAAATAATTTAGTGTGTTTTTATATATTTTTCATATTATGATACGGTTACAAATATAAGCAGCGCGTCAGATGTTTCCGTTTGGTCGCGCCAACATTGCCATATCAATGGCATATCCATTCGGCCATCATCCATGTCAAAACAACTCAGTTTGTCTGCAAGTAATCTCAGCGTTGCCACCAAACTCAATCTGGTGATTTCCCTTTTGTTGATCACAGTGCTTGGTGTGGCCGGTATCTGGCTGACCCACTGGCAAGAGCAGCGCATGGAAAGCCAGATGCAGCATGAAATGCAACAAGCCAACCGTCAGGTCATTGACATGATGGATGCCTATGCAGCGCAACTGGAACGCTCCGCTGCGCTAGCCCAAGCCGGCCTGCGCACTATCTTGCCCGGCCCGGTCAGCCTGGCGAGCGAGCGGGTGGACAGTGGTGGCAAGTCCCTGCCGGCATTGCGTATTGGCGACCATCTCATCAATAACAGCAATGCTGAAGTGGATCGTTTCACTACCGAAACGGGTTCGCTGGCCACTGTGTTTGTCAAGGATGGTAGTGAGTGGGTCCGGGTGGCGACCTCGGTCAAGAAGGAGGACGGCAGCCGTGCCGTCGGCTCACCGCTGGATCACAATTCGCCGGCCTATGCCAGCCTGAATGCCGGGCAGACCTACACCGGTCCTGCCCAATTGTTTGGCCGCGATTTCATGACGCGCTACACCCCGCTGAAAAACGAAGCCGGCCAGGTGGTGGCTGCCATGTTTGTTGGCGAAGAGTTCACCGAAAGCCTGGCTGCGCTACGCCAGAAGGTGATGTCCATCCGTTTTGGAGAGTCCGGTTATATCTACGCTTTTGATGCCAAAAACGAGCCCGGCCGCATGATGATTCACCCCAAAGCCCAGGGCAAGAACCTGCTTGATGTCAAAGATAAGGATGGGGTTGCTTTTAACCGGATCATGCTGGAGCAAAAGCAGGGCATGGTGCACTACCACTGGGCCATGCCGGAGAGCAAAGAAGAGGCGCGCCCAAAATTGGCTGTTTTTGCCCCATTTGAGCGCTGGGGATGGATTGTGGCTGCCAGCAGCTATGAGGACGAGTTTGCCAGCCAGTTACTGGATGTTCGCCTGCGCCTGGTGGCTGGCATCGTCTTCATCATCGCCCTGTTGTCCATTGTTACCTTCTGGGCTGGCCGCAGCTGGGTAGCCAAGCCGCTGGCTTATGCCGTATCCGCCATCCGTCGCGTGGCAGATGGTGATTTGACCGTGCATATCGAAGCCAAGAACCAGGATGAAGTGGGGGAGCTGTTGCAGGCGGCCGATGAAATGAGCGTTCGCCTGCGCGGCATGGTGGGGGACATCGAGCACAGTCTGGCCTCGCTGGCGCAGCAGGCCACTTTGCTGGTCAATATCTCGCAGGATGTCTCCAGCGCTTCCGGCGAGCAAAACAGCGCCGCCAGCGCCATGGCGGCCTGCGTGGAGGAAATGAGCAGCAGCATCAGCCAGGTGGCGCGCCATGCCGGCGTGGCCAGGCAAATGGCGACCGAGGCCAATAACAAGTCGCAGAATGGTGTCGTGGTGGTGAATGAAGCTACCCGTACCATGGGGCAGATTGCCGATGCCGTACGGCAGGCCGGCGGGACGGTCAGCCAGCTGGATGGCCTGTCGGAACGTATTGCAGAAGTGGTAACCGTGATTCGCGACATCGCCGATCAGACCAATCTGCTGGCATTGAATGCCGCCATCGAGGCCGCCCGTGCTGGGGAGGCGGGGCGCGGTTTTGCCGTTGTGGCGGATGAAGTGCGCAAACTGGCCGAGCGCACCACCCAGTCCACGCTGCAGATTACCGATACCGTCAGCAAGATCCAGCAAGGTGCACGCATGGCGGTGGAGCATATGGAAGGTGGTGTGCGTCAGGTGGATGCGGGCGTCAGCAGCGCCAATATGGCAGCCAACAGCCTGCTGGATATTCAGGACGGCGCACAGCAGGTCGGTGGTGCCATTGCCGGTATTTCTGATGCCCTGAGCGAGCAGGATGCCGCCAGCCGCGATATCGCCTTGAATGTAGAGAAGATTGCCCAGCAGGCCGATGGCAATCATGGCAAGGCCAAGTCAGCGGCTCAGGCGGCGTCCGCGCTGCTGACGCTGGCAGATGCCTTGCGTGCCGGCATCAGTCGTT
Organism: Aquitalea sp.; assembly: GCA_019232735.1. Lineage (GTDB taxonomy): Bacteria > Pseudomonadota > Gammaproteobacteria > Burkholderiales > Chromobacteriaceae > Aquitalea. Next base: position 5,068 of record JAFANL010000078.1, read on the forward strand.
TCAAGGTATAAAACAGCTAGTACCAAGACAAAGCCGCCCCGTTGCCGATGAGCACGGGGTGGCTTTGTTACGTCATGGTGCGGTATGACTGTGTCAGACAAGGCCTGCCAGGCTGCATGGTGGGAGATTGGTCCAGATTGATAGCTTGTTTTTATGGAAAGTCTAATTTCAATCAATTGGACTGAATGCACGGTGAGCAGCAAAATGCCTGCGTTGACTGACACTCAGCACCGCAGGGGCTGGCTCCGATCCCGGAGCCTCTTTTGCAGCAGACAAGCTACTACCGCGCGTAGCAGTTGGTCTGCGACCCTCCCGCTTTCGGTGGTTTCGGGCCTTGACGCCACCGAATGCTCTGATGGCCGGCACTACATTTGTGGTGTCCGGCCTTTTTTACTGCATTCAGTCGCGTAGTGCCTGTAGCCAGCGCGTACGTTGCTGCCAGATGACAGGCGCCTGGAGCATCAGATGCAGGGTGGCCAGAATATTCAGCAAGGCCGTGCCCAGCAGCAGGTAGGCAATATTGTCGAACTGCTTGAGCACCACCACGCTGGCCAGTGCCGCAGCCACCATGTAGAAGCCATTGATGATGTTATTGGCAGCAATGGCTTGCGAGCGGAAGTCGTCCGGGCTGGAAATCTGTAGCCAGGTATACAGCGGCACGGTAAAGAAGCCACCAAAAAAACCCAGCAATGCGACATCCAGCATGTGGCGCCAGTTGCCGATCCGGGTCAGGAAATCAGGCAGCGTGGCCAGTGTGCCGTGATAATGCGGCATGGCACCCAGCGCCAGATCGCCGCCAAACAGCGTCATGCCGGCACTGCCCAGCAATACCAGGCCCAGTTGCAACTCACCATGGGACAGCTTGGCGCATAGTACCGAGCCCAGACCGATGCCGATGGAAAACAGCGCCAGCATCACGGTATAGACATCGGCATTTCCGCCCAGGTGCAGGCGGGTGAAGGTGGGGAGCTGGGTGGTGTAGACCGCACCCATCAACCAGAACCAGGAAATGCCCAGCATGGCGCTGCGGACATCGCGGATGCGCCAGGCCTCGCCGACCAGGCGTACCGAATCCGCGATGAAGTTGAAGGACAGTTTCAGATGGGGGGCGCCTGGCGGGGCGGATGGCATGCCACGACTGCACAGCCAGCCGCAGATGGCGGTAGTCAGTAACAGGCTGACTGTCAGCCATGGGCCGCCTTGCGTCATCAGGCTGCCAATGATCTGGCCGATCAGGATGGCCAGAAAGGTGCCCATTTCAATCATGCCGTTGCCGCCCACCAGTTCATGCTCGCCCAGGTATTGGGGGAGTACCGAATATTTCAGCGGGCCAAAAAAGGCCGAGTGGCAACCCATCAGGAACAGTGCCGCCATCAGCAAGCCGGCCTGGTGAAGGAAAAAGCCGGACCCCGCCAGCAGCATGATGGCGATTTCAGCCAGCTTGATCCAGCGGGCGATAATGGCTTTGTCGAAGCGTTCGGAAATCTTGCCGGCCGTGGCCGAGAACAGGAAGAAGGGCAGGATGAACACGCCGGCAGCCATATTGACCAGCAGTTCCGGCGACATGCCATCCAGGGTGAGGCCGTGATAGCTGATCAGCACCACGATGGCGGTTTTCAGCAGATTGTCGTTGAAAGCGCCAAGAAACTGCGTGCCGAACAAGGGCAGAAAGCGGCGTGAGCCAAAAAAACTGAAGTCTGTTTTCACGGTTTGTCAGCACAAAAGGGCGGGAAGGGCATGCTAGCGTATTCACCCGCGCCTGTCAGCCGTGTCCGAGCATGCTGAAACCGCGCTGCGGCTGCCTGCTTCGGCAGCCGATGCAATCAGGAGGAAGCTTTGTCCTTGCTCTCCGGAATGGCCTTGTCCCGCGAGGCGCGGTCGTCGTCCATCAGGATGCGATGTGCCGGGCCTTCCATGTCGTCGAACTGACCGGAGCGGGTGGCCCACCAGAAAATCACGGCGATGACCAGGGCCAGCACGATGCTGAGCGGAATAAGCAGGTAAAGACTTTCCATCAGGATTTCCGTTTGATGAGTCGCAGGGCATTGCTCACCACGATGAGCGAACTGGCCGCCATGCCCAGGCTGGCCAGCCACGGTGTAACGTAGCCAGCCATCGCCAGCGGCAGGGCCAGCAGATTATACCCGGCTGCCCACCACAGGTTCTGCCTGATTATGCTCAGGGTCTTGCGGGCCAGTGCCAGCGTGACGGGGATCAGCGCCAGCTGGTCGCCCATCAGCACCATGTCGCCACTGGCGCGGGCCACATCAGTGCCGCCCCCCATGGCCAGCGAAACATCTGCCTGCGCCAGTACCGGCGCATCATTGATGCCGTCACCCACCATCAGTACCCGCTTGCCTTGTTGTTGCAGGCGGCCCACCCGTGCCAGCTTGTCCTCCGGCGTGGCGCGGGCATGCCAGTCGGTGATGCCCAGGTTGCCGGCCAGGCTCTGCACTGCTCCGGTGCCGTCGCCGCTGAGCAGGTGCACGGCGATGCCACGCTGCTGCAGGGCTTGCACCATGGCTGCCGCATCCGGGCGCACAGTATCGCCAATGGCGAACACGGCCTGCGCCGCTTGCCGGTTTGCCAGCACCACCAGTGTGCAATCGGCATGCCAGTCAGCAGCAAGACTCAGCGGCGCTGGCAGCCATGCATTGATGTATTCCGGCGAGCCCAGCCGCCAGCTCTGGCCGTCGACGTCGCCTTCCACCCCCTTGCCGGGCGTGTTGTCCAGTCGGGTGGTGGCGGGGAGTTCATGCCCGGCAGCAGCCTGCTTCAGGGCTTGTGCCACCGGATGTTCCGATGCCTGCTCCAGGGCGGCTGCAATGCGCAAGGCGGCCATGTCATCCAGTGCGCCCAGTTGTTGTTGCCCCTTGAGACGCATGTCGCCATGGGTGAGGGTGCCGGTCTTGTCGAAAACCACATCGCTGACCTTGGCCAGGGTTTCCAGTGCATGGCCGCGGGTAATCAGTACGCCCAGCCCCGCCAGATGGCCACTGGCCGCGGTCAGTGCGGCGGGGGTTGCCAGTGACAGGGCACAGGGGCAGGAGATGACCAGCACCGCTACCATGATCCACAAGGCGCGAGCCGGTTCGATGAAGTGCCAGGCAATATAGCTGCCGGCAGCCGCCAGCAGCAGCAGGGCGACAAACCAGCTGGCAAACCGGTCGGCGGCCACCGCCAGTCGTGGCTTCTCGGCCAGTGCCTTGTCCAGCAGGCGCACGATGCCAGCTAGCCGGGTTTCCTGGCCGGTCTGGCTGATCTGGATATACAGGGGGCTGCTGGTATTGACGCTGCCGGCAATGACGGTGTCGCCCACGGTCTTGCTAACAGGCTTGCTCTCGCCGCTGATCAGGGCTTCATTGGCCGCACTGCGACCATCCAGCACCTCGCCATCGCCGGGAATGGTTTCACCCGGCTTGACCAGGATGACATCGCCGACATTCAGCATGGCAACCGTCGCCTCAACCGTGTCTCTGCTACTCGGCCAGTTGGCGGCGCGATGAGCAAAGGCCGGAATCAGCTTGACCAGGCTTTCGGTGGCTTCGCCAGCCTTGCGCCGGGCGATGCTTTCCAGATAGCGCCCGCCCAGCAGCAGGAAGACGAACATGGATACCGAGTCGAAATACACGCCGTGCGGAATCTTGTTGATCAGCGCCCACAGGCTGGCAAAGAAGGCCGTGAAGATGCCGATGGTCACCGGCGTGTCCATGCCCACGCGGCCGGTTTTAAGGTCGCGCCAGGTGTTCTGGTAAAAGGGAACGGCGGAGTACAGCATCACCGGCAGGGTGAGTATCAGGCTGGCCCAGTGCAGCAGCCACAGGAAATCCGGATCGATATCACCATCCGGGGCCAGATACACCGGCACCGCATACATCATCACCTGCATCATCGACAGGCCGGCGGCCCACAAGCGGCTGATGGCCTGCTTGCGCTGTTTTTGCGCCAGCGCTTCCTGGCGTTCAGCATCATAAGGATGGGCGCGGTAGCCGATGGCACTGATGGCCTGCAGGATTTGTGACAACTGGATGCGACTGTTGTCCCAGCAAACCCGTGCCCGATGGCTGGTATAGTTGATGTCCACACTGACCACGCCCGGCAGTTGGCGGATGTGCTGCTCGTTCAGCCAGACGCAGGCTGCACAGGTAATGCCTTCCAGTATCAAGGCGGCTTCGCGCGTATTGTCGGCGCTGACATGCACAAAGCTTTTCTGCAATTCTTCCGAGTCGTACAGCTGAATCTGCTGCAAAATATCGGCCGGCAATACTTCGCCCTGACGTGCACCCTGGGTACGGTGTGCGTAGTAATCGGACAAACCGGAATCGATGATGGTCTGCGCTACGGCCTGGCAGCCGGCGCAGCAGGTGGCCTCGCTTTTTTCGCGATAGCGCACGGGAAAATCGACGGTTGCGGGAACGGGCAGGCCGCAGTGGAAGCAGTGATCGGTCATGGCGCGCCATTGTAAACAATACTCGGACGCATTGCTTGATCTGGCTCAGTTTCATGCGGTGTGAATTTGGCTACAGGACAGGCAGGACAAGGAAAGGCAAAACAGCATGATGCAGGCGATTTTGCAAAGCGCCCCCGGCGGCGTGGAGACACTTTACCTGGGCGAGGCGGAACGCCCGTCAAGACGGGAAGGCCAGTTGCTGGTACAGGTGATGGCAGCCGGGGTGAATCGGGCCGACATTGTTCAGCGCGAGGGGCACTATCCGCCACCGCCCGGTGCCAGCCCGGTATTGGGCTTGGAAATCGCCGGTATGGTGGTTGAGGCGGATGCTGATAGCCGCTTTCAAGCCGGCGATGCGGTGTTTGGCCTGGTGGCGGGCGGTGCTTATGCCGAATATGCGGTGCTGGACGAGGTGCTGGCCATTGCCAAACCGGACGCCATGTCCTGGGTGGAGGCCGCCAGCCTGCCGGAGGCCTGGATGACGGCATGGCTGAATCTGGTGCTGGTGGGGCGGGTCAAGGCCGGCGATCAGGTGCTGGTGCATGCCGGGGCCAGTGGGGTGGGCGCCTGCGCGATTCAACTGGCTGGCTTGCTGGGTGCGCAGGCTTTCGCCAGCGCGGGCAGCGAGGACAAGTTGCAGTTCTGCCGCGAGATGGGGGCCAGTCAGGTGTTCAACTACAAGACCACGCCGGCTTTTGCCCGTCAGATCAAGGAGTGGGGCGGCGTGGACATGATTCTCGATCCGGTGGGTGCATCCTACCTGGCCGAGAATATTGCCAGCCTGAAACAGGATGGCCGGCTGGTGAATATCGGTCTGATGGGGGGCGGCAAGGCCGAGCTCAATCTGGGGCTGGTGCTGATGAAGCGCCTGTCCATCATCGGTTCCACCCTGCGTTCGCAGCCGCTGGCGGTAAAGGCCCCGCTGGCGCAGGCGCTGGCAGATACCATTTTGCCCGCCATTCTGGGCGGCACATTGAAAACCACGGTGGATAGCTGCTTCCCCTGGCAGCAGCTTGCAGATGCGCATGCATATATGGAAGCCAATGCCAATCTGGGCAAGATCGTGCTGACCTTCTTTCCTGTCATGACGGCGTAATCCAGCCGCACTACATTGAGCCAAGTGGGAGGTGCTCTGCCTCTGACTGGTATGGATGGGATTAGGGGGCGATGCGGCTATCGTCCCCCTTTTTTTGTCCAGCCGCGGCCGGGATGGCCAGCCTGTGCCAGACAGGCCGGA
>JAFANL010000177.1 GCA_019232735.1 Aquitalea sp.
AAGGCGGCGCTGTGCGGTAATGCGTGAGTCCAGCTGGCGCAGGCTGCCGGCTGCGGCATTGCGCGGGTTGGCGAAGGTTTTGTCACCGCGCTGCAATTGCTCGGCATTCAGGCGTTCGAAATCCCGTTTAAGCATCACGACTTCACCACGCACCTCCAATAGTGCCGGAGGCTGCTCCAGCGCCAGCCGAAGCGGGATGGCGCGGATGGTGCGGATGTTTTCCGTCACGTTCTCCCCGCTGACACCATCGCCGCGGGTGGCGGCCTGGACCAGCAGGCCATCGCGGTAGAGCAGGCTGATGGCCAGTCCGTCGAATTTCGGTTCGGTGGCATAGCGTATCGGTGCTTCAGCCAGTTCGCGCCGTATCCGTTCGTCAAATTGCAGCAGCTCGGCATGGCGCAGGGCGAAATCATCCTGCTGCATGTCGGAAAAGGCATTGCCCAGCGACAGCATGGGCACGCTGTGGGTGATCTGGCTGAATTCGGGCAGGGGGGCACCGCCCACGCGCAAGGTGGGCGAGTCTGGACTTCTCAGTTCGGGGTAGTCCTGTTCCAGTGCCTGCAGTTCGCGGAACAGTCGGTCGTATTCGGCATCGGGGACGCTGGGGGCGTCCTGCACATAATATTCATGGCCATAGCGGGTTAGCTGCTGGCGCAGGAACTGGGCGCGGGCGGCGGAATCGTTGGTGGTCATCGTGTAGTCTCAAAACAGAAAAAGGCCGGCATGAGCCGGCCTGCGTACTGTGCGGTCAGGCAAATAGCCTGAGGGCGGCGACACTGCCTGGTGCAATGCCACGGTCATCCATGCTGCTGTAGATGTGAACCAGCTGGTCGCGAATGCGCGACAGGCCGACATCGGACAGCACGCGGCGGTTATCGTCCACCAGCTGGGCGTCAAATTCAGCAGCCAGTTGCTTGGCAAACAGCACGGCTCGGTCGAATACTTCCACCCCACCCGCCACGCGTGGCACGTCAAACAGCAGCGTCAATGCCGGGAAGGACTTGTCCAGCAGGGTGTGGAAGGTAAACGGCATCTGATCGGCCGCCATCAGCGAATACAGGGTATTGCCGGAGTCTGCCAGGTAATGGAAGGCACCATCCGGTTCCAGTTGCAGGCCACCGGCTTCGACAAAGCTGCGCAAACGGGTCCCTTCCACGGCCACGCCGGGAACTACGTTGATGCCGATCAGCACGTCGACATCCGCGCAGAAACGATCCAGTTCACGCGCTGCCACCAGTTTCTGCTGGCGTTGCGGGAAACTGACGGCCGCGTCATGTTCTTCGGCGAAGCGCGAAACCTGCTGGCAGAAACCCGCCAGCTCCTGCTCGGTGACCGCACCGCTGCGGTCCACCATCTGCATGCCGATGTTGATCTGCTTGTAACGGGTGCCGGGCAGGGCCTCGGCCGGTTTCCACAGGCCTTTTTCGGTGCGACCTATGGTGTGGGTACGTTTGCCGACATTGAAGCGCGGCATGGCAGCCAGCTCATGGGGTTCGTGGAACACCACTTCGGCGATGAAATCCAGGGAGGGGTCGAGCAAGGCGGCCACCAGCGCCTGATGATCGGCCGATTCAAACTGGCCGGGTTCTTCTTCGTCACGCTGTGGCATGGGTTCCGGGATGGGTGCCGGGCGTTCTGCCGGTGGCGGCGGCATGGTCAGACTGGTGTCTTCCGGGATTTCCGGCTCGAACGGTTCCTCGTCATAGCCGGCCGGCAGGTGGGCGCTATCGACCAGCACCGGCTCCATGCGGTCGGCACGTACGCCGTCCCTTACATTGTTTTTGGGGACGTTCAGCAACACGTCGTCGTGGGCGCGCGCAAAAGCCTGGCTGGTCTTCTTGCGAAAACGCCACTCTTGAAACACGTTGAATCCGAACACCAGGGCGATGATGGCCACGCCCAATATCAGTACACCAATCTGCAATTCGCTCATTAGGCCGTCCGCGTTAAGGCGAATAATTTGCCCATAGTATAACGAAAAGCGGGCAATTGCAGGCGGTGGCAGGCGTATTCAGCTTGCATTTACGTGCTTTAGCCGCCGGTCATCGACATGATGCGGATGAGTTTGCCCGGTTTTTCGCGAAATTCGTGGCGCTCGGGCTTCAGCTCTATCGCCTGGCGGATGGCATCCTCCAGGCCGGCATCGCTGATGCCAGCACGCAGCAGTGGCCGCAGTGCGAAACTTTGCTCCTGCCCCAGGCACATATATAAGGTGCCATCGACGGACAGGCGGACGCGGTTGCAACTGGCACAGAAGTGCTGGGAGATCGGGGTGATCAGACCCAGGGTGAAGTCGCCATCGGCGCTGCGCCAGTAGCGGGCCGGGCCGCCGCCCATTTCGCTGCTCTGTGGCAACAGACCAAAGCGCTGGCGTAATTGTTCCAGCACCGGCTGCAAATCGAGATAGCCGGTGTTGCGGCCGCTGTCTCCCATCGGCATCGTTTCGATCAGGCGCAGCACGAAACCGTTGGCAATGCAGAAGCTGATCATGGTTTCGATATCGGCTTCATTGATGCCCTTCATGGCCACCATATTGATCTTGATTGGCGACAGGCCGGCAGCCTTGGCGGCTTCCAGTCCCGACATCACCTGCGGCAGGCTGTCATGACCGGTGATCTCGTTGACGCATTCCCGGCGTAATGAATCCAGGCTGACATTCACCCGTTGGACGCCGGCGGCGTGCAGGGCGCTGGCATGGCGCGCCAGCTGGGTGGCATTGGTGGACAAGGACAGGTCTTGCAGGCCGGGCAGTGCTGCCAGCCGGCCGGCCAGTTCCGGCAGGTTGCGGCGTAGCAGCGGCTCGCCCCCGGTTAGTCGGACGCGGCGGGTGCCCAGCCGGGTAAAGGCAGCAACCACGCGTTCGATTTCATCGAAGGTGAGCCAGTTTGCCGGCTCTTCAAAATCCTTGAAACCTTTGGGAATGCAGTAGCTGCAGCGCAGGTCGCAACGGTCCGTTACCGACAGGCGTAGGTATTCGATACTGCGTCCAAAGCGATCCTGCAAGATGTTCATGATGGGACGACCGTGGTGAATTGCTGCGGCAGGCGACTGCTGGGTTGATATTGCTCAGAATAGCGCCAAATGTCTTTCGGTAAAAGGCGTTAGGAATTATTGTCGTTTGTATTGGTCCACTGCACTTCATGCGCAACTTCAGATGCGGGCAAGGTGTGGTTTTTTGTCGAGCTGATACGAGAATGCTTCTCGTATGGCTTGTAATTTAGTTCTAATGTGAACTATACTTATTGGAACGAAAAGGTTGATGACGCCATGAGTCATGCAAACAAGGAGCCGTCTCTGTCGGTCATTCGCGAATTGGCACGCACCTTCCAGGCTTTCGAGCAATTGTCCGCCTTTCATATCAGGCAGATGGATCTCACGCCGCCACAATTCGATGTGGTGGCGACCTTGGGTAATACGCCGGGGATGAGCTGCAAGGAGTTGTCGGAAAAAACCCTGATCACCAAGGGCACGCTGACTGGCGTGATTGATCGCCTGATCGAAAAGGGCGTTGTCAGCCGTTGTGCCCAGGAACAGGATCGCCGCAGCGTGATGGTGGCGTTGACGCCACAGGGCGAGGCACTGTTCCAGCAAGTGTTCCCGGCCCATATTGCGTATATGCGGACCGCCTTTGATTTGCTGGATCCGTCCGAGATGGCGGATTTGTGTCAGAAATTGGCGCAGCTGCGCGCTGCATTCAACCAGGTACTGGAGCAAAAGAAACATGAAATCGAGTGAGCGTTATTCAGCACCGGCCATTGCGCTGCATTGGCTGATTGCCGGACTGATCATCGCGACCTTCATCTGGGGGCTGGTGGTTTCCGGCATGCCGCTGTCACCAGCCAAGTTCAAATACATTGCCTGGCATAAATGGGCAGGCATCAGCGTGTTGGCGCTGGTGGTGGTCCGTCTGCTGGTGCGGGTACTGAAACGCCCGCCGGAACTGCCGGCACATATGGGCCCCATGGAGCGGCTCTTGGCGCATGGCGGACATCTGGCCTTGTACGTATTGATGTTTGCCGTTCCGCTGACGGGATGGTTGATGAGTTCGGCCTATGGTTTTCCGGTAGTGCTGTTCAAGCTGGTGCAGCTGCCGGATCTGGTGGCTCAGGATGAACAACTGGCCGCTACGCTGAAAACCGTACACGAGGCTTTGAACTGGATCATGGCTGCCTGTGTCGCAGGTCATGTGCTGGCCGCGGTCAAGCATCACGTCATCGACAAGGATGGCATGCTGTTCCGCATGAGCCTGCGCCAGCCGCGTCAGTAAACCGTCTATTCAAGCGAGATCGAACATGAAGCAATTGAAACTGTTACCCGTCGCCCTGCTGCTGGCAGCCCCGCTGCTGCAAGCCGCCCCCTTGGATGCGGGCAAGAGCCAGATCAATTTCACCATGAAGCAATTGAACGTGCCGGTCACCGGCAGTTTCAAGAAATTCAGCGGCAATGTGGTGCTGGACCTGAAGAAGCCGGAAGCCGGCAAGGCCGACATCAGCATTGATACCGCCAGCATCAGCCTGCCCACCGCCGAGGCGGTAGGCGAAGCCAAGAAGCCGGACTGGTTCAATGTGGCCAAATTCCCCGCGGCGCGCTTTGTCAGCAGCAGCATCAAGAGCCTGGGCGGCGGCAAGCTGCAAGTGGCAGGCAAGCTGACCATCAAGGGTACAAGCCGTGATGTGAGTGCGCCCTTCACGGCACATCAGGAAGGTGGCTTGACCGTGGTGGAAGGCGTGCTGCCGGTTTCCCGGCTGGCTTACAAGATTGGAGAAGGTGACTGGGCCGATACCGGCACGGTTGCCGATGAAGTACAGATCAAGTTCAAAGTGGCCGTTCCGGCCGGCAAATAACCCCCCAGGAGAGTGAAGTCATGATGAAGAAAGCCCTGTTTGCTGCTGCGTTTTCCGCCTTTGCTGGTGCTGCTGTTGCAGCCCCGGTCAGCTATAGCGTGGACCCCACCCACACCGTAGCCCAATACGAAGTGCGCCACCTCGGTTTCTCGGTTCAGTCCGGCGTGTTCACCAAGGCAGCAGGCAGCGTGGTGCTGGATACCGAGGCCAAGAAAGGTGCCGTTGATATCACCATCGATACCAACTCGCTGCAAACCTTCCTGGCTGCACGCGATACCCACCTGAAGAGCAAGGATTTCTTCAATGTGGCCCAGTTCCCGACCATCACCTTCAAGTCCACCGATCTGAAGTTTGCCGGTGACAAGCTGGCTGCGGTGAATGGCAACCTGACCATCCTGGGCGTGACCAAGCCGGTTACCCTGACCGTGACCAATTTTGGTGGCGGCAAGAACCCGATGAGCGGCCAGGAAACCTATGGCGCCAACGCGGAAACCACCATCAAGCGTAGCGATTTCGGCATGAAGACCTTCCTGCCTGCCATCGCGGATGATGTGACCCTGAAGGTGACCATCGAAGCCGTCAAAGCCCAGTAATCTGCTGGCGATATCAGACAAAAGCCCGCGCAAGCGGGCTTTTTTCATCTCTGTCAGCGGTCAGGGCGGTGGTAATGAAAACGTGATCGGCACCAGCAAGCTGGACTCGATGGCGACGCCATCTTGGCGGGCGGGCTGAAAACGCCAGGCGGCCACGGCTTGTCGTGCGGCTTCATCCAGCCGTCGGCTATGGCTGCTGCTGACAAGGTCGACTTGCAAGGCACGGCCCTGGGAGCTGACGCGCACCCGTAGCTGTACCCGCCCTTGCTCGCCCAGTTCACGGGAACGTTCGGGGTACGGAGGCTCGGGATTGTGCAGATAGGTGCTGCGGTATAAGGCGGCTTGATTGTCCCCTGGGCTGCTGGAGGGCGATGGGGCGGCAGGGCTCATGCCATTGGCCGTGGCTGTCGCGACCTCGGTGCTGCTGCTGTTCTTGGCTGGTGTCGGGTTGGGGACAAGCGCTGTGGGGTTGGTGACTGCAACCGCTTTGTTCTGCAGCAGCGGCTTGCCCTGCAGGGGCGGTCGGAGCGCGGTGGTCGAGGGTTGGCGCCTTGGGCTTTGCACTGCTTGCGCTCTGTTTTCCGGAGGCGAGGCATTGGCCATGCCGGCAGGTCGCAAGTGCAATTGCAGGCTGGGGCTGGCTGGTTGTGACGGAGTCTGCTGCATGGCGGATGAGCAGGCCAGCAAGACCAGATGCACCAGGCCCGACAGCAACAGGAAACCTGCCAGCGTGTAGCGCGGCAAGCGGGGGGTGGGTCGAGGCCAATTCGGGTGCATGGCGGATCAGCAGCGCATGTTGGCGGCCGGGCGTGCGTACTGCCACCAGGCTACCACCATGGAGACCAGATAAAAGACCAGGAAGAGCAGGAAGGCCGGAACGAAACTGGAAAACCAGTCCAGCGCGCTGCCAAATGCC
>JAFANL010000135.1 GCA_019232735.1 Aquitalea sp.
CCCGCTCAAGGTCAAGCTGAGCGAAGAGGAGGCCGCCCGCGTGGCCGCCAATGCTTGGCGCTTCCCCGGTGTGGAGGTCAAGGCCAGGCTGTTCCGCGACTATCCCTACAAGGAACTCACCAGCCATGTGCTGGGCTATATCGGCCGGATCAACCAGAAAGACCAGGAGCGGCTGGACGACGAGGACAAGACCACCAATTACAAGGGCAGCAACTACATCGGCAAGACCGGCCTGGAAGCCGTGTATGAGGATGAGCTGCACGGTCAAGTGGGCTTCGAGGAAGTGGAAACCGACTCCGGTGGCCGCGCCATCCGCAGCCTGCGCCGCACCCCGCCGGTCAATGGCAACAACCTGAAGCTGGCGCTGGACATCCGCCTGCAAGAGGTAGCCGACAAGCTGTTCGGCAACCGTCGCGGCGCGCTGGTGGCCATCGACCCGCAAACCGGTGGCGTACTGGCCTTCCTGTCCAAGCCAGGTTTCGACCCTAATCTGTTCATCGACGGCATCGACAGCCAGAGCTGGGCCGCGCTCAACAGCGACTGGCAAAAGCCGATGATCAACCGTGCGCTGCGCGGTACCTATCCGCCCGGTTCCACCTTCAAGCCCTTTATCTCGATGGCGGCGCTGGAAACCCACTCCATCGGCATGCATGACGTGCGCCCGGCTCCGGCTTTCTTCACCCTGCCCGGCTCCAGCCACCAGTTCCGCGACAGCAACAAGAACGGTAACGGCTCGGCCAATCTGGCCCGGGCCATCCAGGTCTCCAGTGACACCTTTTTCTACAAGCTGGCCTGGGATATGGGCATCGACAAAATCGCCCCCACCGTGGCCCAGTTCGGCCTGGGAAGCCCCACCGGCATAGATCTGGATGGCGAAGCCAGCGGTGTGCTGCCGACCAAGGAATGGAAGGCCAAACGCTTTGCCCGCTACAAGGAAGAGTTCCGCCGCTGGTATCCGGCCGACGTGGTGAGCATCGGCATCGGCCAGGGCTTCAATGCCTATACCCCGCTGCAGATGGCCAATGGCGTGGCTATCCTGGCCAATGACGGCGTGGCCTTCAAGCCGCACCTGGTGCAGGAAGTAGTGGATGCCAGAAACGGCAAGAGCCGCCAGATCGAGGCCAAGCCGGACCGGGTGCTGCCGTTCAAGCAGGAAAACTTCGAGTATGTGAAGACGGCCATGCAATCGGTGCTGAAACCGGGCGGTACCGCCTGGCGGCTGGGGGTGGGCCTGCCCTATACCATGGCCGGCAAGACCGGTACCGCACAGGTGGTGGCCATCAAGCAGGGGGCCAAGTACAACGCCTCGGCACTGGCCGAACAATACCGCGACCACTCCTGGTTCGTGGCCTTTGCCCCGGTGGACAAGCCCCGCATTGCCGTGGCGGTGATCGTGGAAAATGCCGGCTTCGGCGCTGCGGCCGCGGCACCGGTTGCCCGCGGCCTGTTCGACTACTACATGACCGGCAAGGTCCCCAGCTCCATCAGCGGAGACATGAAGACCGTGCCAATGGATACTGCCGATGACGCTGCAGCCACATCTGATTAGGCGGCTCTGGCTGGCGATCAAGGCACCGCTTGATGGCCCGCTGATGCTGTTTCTGGGACTGATCTTCGCCCTCAGCCTGGTGGTGCTGTATTCCGCCAACAACCAGGGCATGGACAAGATCGACAACAAGCTGATCTACACCCTGCTGTCGCTCACCATCATGTGGCTGCTGGCGCGCAGCCGGCCGCAGAGCATCATGAACTTTGCCCCGCCCATCTACGGCATCGGCGTGGTGCTGCTGCTGGCGGTGCATTTCAAGGGCGTGACAGTCAACGGCTCCACCCGCTGGCTGGAGCTGGGCATCACCCGCATCCAGCCTTCGGAGATCATGAAGATCGCCCTGCCGATGATGCTGGCCTGGTTCTTCCAGAAATACGAACTGTCGATGCGCTGGTGGCACTACCTGATCGCCGCCGTCATGATGGCCATTCCCTGCGCGCTGGTGCTGAAGCAGCCTGACCTTGGCACCACCATGCTGATTGCCGCCTCCGGCTTCTTTGTGCTGTTCTTCGTCGGCCTGCCATGGAAGGTGATTCTGGGCGGCATGGTGGCCGCAGGAGCCAGCATGCCGGTGGTGTGGAACATGCTGCACGACTATCAGCGCCGTCGGGTGATGACCATGATCGACCCGATGGAGGACCCGCTGGGCGCCGGCTACCACATCATCCAGTCCATGATCGCCATCGGCTCCGGCGGCCCCTGGGGCAAGGGCTGGCTGAACGGCACCCAGACCCACCTGGACTATATTCCAGAGCGCACCACCGACTTCATCTTTGCCGTGTATTCGGAAGAGTTCGGCCTGGTGGGCAACATCACGCTGGTCATCCTCTACACCCTGGTGCTCAGCCGCGCCATGATGATCACCGCCCGCGCCCAGACCCTGTACGGTCGCGCCATGGCCGGGGCCATCACGCTGTCCTTCTTCGTCTACGCCTTCGTCAACATGGGCATGGTGGCCGGCATCCTGCCCGTGGTCGGCGTGCCGCTGCCCTTCGTCTCCTATGGCGGTACCGCCACGGTCACGCTGTTTGTCGGCATGGGCATGTTGATGAGCATAGGCAACGCCCGCCGCTGAGCTGAGGTCCCATCTTGTCCGGCCTGCGGCCATTCCCGCCACAGGCCGCCCACCGCATATCCCTTTATCGTCTCACCAGGCTTGCGATCTGGCCGCGTCTTCCTGTAGATATAGAGTCACAACTCCAATCGAGCGTTTGCGCCATGACGCAAAGCCATCTACGAGGAAGACATCATGCAATTCGACGTGCAACTCTTGTTGCTGGCGCTGGCGCCGCTATTCCTGGGCTGTGTGGCCTGGGAGGTGCTGTACTGGCACCGGCAGGGCCGCAAGGACATCTACAGCTGGCGCGACAGTCTGTGCAATGCCGGCCTGGCACTGCTGCACCAGGCCAGCGACAAACTGGCCTGGCTGCTGGTATTGCCACTCTACGGCTGGCTCTATCGTGAACACCGGCTGTTCGAAATTCAGACCAGCTGGCTCGCTTTTGGTGGCTTGTTTCTGGGACAGGACTTTCTCTATTACTGGTTCCACCGTGCCAGCCACCGCGTACGCTGGCTGTGGGCCGCACACAGCGTGCATCACAGCTCCACCCGCATGAATTTCTCCACCGCGTTTCGCCAGAGCCTGATGTATCCCTTGGCCGGCATGTGGGCGTTCTGGCTGCCACTGGCCTGGCTGGGCTTTCCACCCCAGCAGGTCATTGGCGTGGTGCTGCTGAATCTGGCGTTTCAGTTTTTCGTACATACCCAGGCCCTGCCCAAACTGGGCTGGCTGGAATATGTGTTCAACACGCCGTCCATCCATCGCAGCCACCATGCCCGCAACCCTTGCTACATTGACCGCAATTACGCCGGCGTGCTCTGCATCTGGGACCGGCTGTTCGGCAGCTTTGTTGCCGAACACGACGATGAACCCTGCGACTACGGCACAGTGAAACCGGTCAATAGCGTCAACCCGCTATGGGTCAGCCTGGTGGAATGGCGAGACATGCTGCGTGAGACCTGGCAGGCACGCAGCTGGCGCGAACGGCTGGTCCTGCTACTGGGGCCGCCAGAGGCCGCAGCCGTCATCAGTGCACGAAACACCAGCGCCACACCCCATACACCACGAAGCTGACCAGGATGGCCAGCAGGGTCTTGCCACTTTTCCAGGCCACCAGCGCTGCCACGATGATGCCGGGCAGATAAGCATTGCGCAGGCTGATGTCGACGGCCCCGGCCGGGGCCAGCGCCATCGGCACCACCAGCGCCGACAGCACGGCGGGCGGCACATAGTGCAAGGCCCGGTTCAACCAGTCGGGAAATGCCAGCCGCTGGCCAAACACCAGAAAGCTGGCACGGATCAAGACCGTCAGCAGCATCATGCCGACAATGGCGAGCCAATGGTTCATGCGGCCTGCTCCTTGTGCTTGCCCCACTGTTCCAGCAACAGCCCGGTGGCCACCCCCACCCCGGCAGCCAGCATCAAGTCCAGCTTGTAAGACAGGCCGCGCCCCAGCATGGCCACCACACTGGCGGCCACCGCCGCACCCAAGGCAGGACGGCGCTTGAGCTGCGGCGCCACGATGGCGGCAAAAGTCGCCCCCATGGCGAAATCCAGCCCCAGATTGGCCAGGCCCGGCAGCGACTGCCCCAGGCTGACACCCACTGCCGACCACAGCACCCAGTTGCCATACATGGCCAGCGAGGAGGCCAGCCAATACCACTGGCCGCCTTCGCTTCCCTTGGTGCGGAAACGATGCTCCACCACGGCAAAGGTTTCATCCGTCAGCCAGAATGCCAGCGGCCAGCGCCAACGCAAGGGCCAGTCGCGGGCAAAGGGCAGCAAGGTGGCGCTATACAGCGCGTGGCGCAGATTGACCACAAAAGTGGTCAGCCACAATACCGGCAGGGCGGTGCCCGCCCCGATCAGGCTGACACCGATAAACTGCGAGGACCCGGCAAACACCAGCAAGGACATGCCCAGGCTGGCCGTGGCCGACAGACCGGCCGCCACTGCCAGGGTGCCGAAGATCACCCCGAACGGCGCCGCCCCCACCAGCATCGGTACGGTATCGCGCACACCTTCCAGCAGCAGCGCACGACGGGACAGACTGGTGCTCATGAAGCCTCCCGCGGACCGGGCCAGACATCGCGCAGGCTGTCGCCGTGCAGGCTCATGTTCGCCCCCTCGGCGGCACACACCGGCAAGTGGCGGTAATCGAAATCATCCAGACAGTGAATATTGACGCCATAGTGATCCGGCATCGCCCGTTTACGATGGAAAGTGTAAATGCCACAGTGCTTGCAGAAGAAATGGCGGGCGATGCCGGTATTCCAGCGGTACTCACTCAGCGCCTCGATGCCGGACAGCAACTCCAGCTGGCTCTCGTGCACGCGCGTCATCAGCGCGTTCTTTTTCACGCACAGCGAACAATCACAGGTGGTGAGCGCATCGGGTTCGGCATGCAGACGAAAACGTACTGCACCGCAATGACAGGAACCGGTATAGGACATGGTGCATGGCAGGAAATGGCAACAACCCTACCCTACCATGCTGGCCCACGGCCGGCTTGAACGATCTTGCAGTCAGCGCCGCAGGCTACGCTGGTAGGCGGCCGGGGTGATGCCCAGCGACTGACGGAATACCCGCGTCAGATGCGGCTGATCGGCAAAACCCAGACCCAGCGCGGTGTCCGACGGGCTATGGCCGCTGGCCAGCATGCGCCGCGCGCGCACCACCCGCAGCTGATTGCGCCATGCCACCGGCGGCAAACCCAGATGTTGCGAGAACTGCCGGTTCAGTTGCCAGGGGGATAGCCCCACCGCCTGCGCCAGCGTGGCCAGCGACAGATTGTCCGCCACACAGTCGGCCAGCATCTGACGGGCTCGCTCCACTGCCTGCGGCCATGGCCGCAATGGCCGCTCGGCAATCTGCATATGCCGCAACACCACCTGGCTGAAGACCGCATACAGTGCCGACTCGCGTTGCAGCGTATCCTGGCTGTCGCGCAAGACCTGATGCAACTGGTTCAGCCGTGCCGCCAGCGGCGGATCGAACACCACGGTTTCCCGAAAATACGGCGTCACACCGGACTGACCACTGATTTCCGCTGCCAACTGGCCAATCAGTTCCGCCGACGGGTAGAAGCCACGATAGGCCCAGCCTTGCTGGTGGGCGCATTCGCCGGTATGTACCTCGCCGGGATTCATCAACACCAGCGCGCCCACGCCGGCAATATGATTGCCACCACGATGGCGATAGGCCTGGGCACCAGACAGCAAGGCATTCACCACATATTCTTCATGAAAATGCGGGGCAAACACCTGCTGCAGATAAAAAGCATCCAGGCATTCCAGCGGCGCGATGTCATCGGCGCGGAAGAAACGGGAAAATTCGTGATCAGGCTGGGGCATGGCGGCAACCGGGGCAAGCAAGGCTGCTCCCATTCTGACATGGCTGCCGCCACTACGGCTTGAATGATCTTGCGGGTCAGGAACCGGCCATGAAGGTGCGGATGCCGGAGCCGACAAACTGCACGCCAACGCAAATCAGCAGAAAACCCATCAGCCGGGTCGTGACCTCACGTCCGCCACGGCCCAGCCGGGCCGAGATCATGGCCGAGGAGCGCAATACCAGCCACATGCCCAGGCTGGTGGTGGCAATGGCCACGAACGTCATGCCGAAGGCCAGCGCCTTGGCCGGCCAGCCGGACAACTCGGCAATCTCGGTGGAAATGCCGATCACCACCGCGATGGTGCCGGGGCCGCTGATGCCGGGCATGGCCAGCGGGAAGAAAGCGTAGTCCTCGCGCCCGCCAGTCTTGGGTGCCATGCCGGGGTCCTGCGACAAAAACAACATGCGATAGCCCAGCACCGCCACCACCAGCCCGCCGGCAATCCGCAGCGCGCCATAGGAAATGCCAAACGCGGCCATGATCAGGTTACCCGCCAGCAGGCTGACCAGCATGATGGCGGCGGCAAACAGGCAGGCGCGTCGCGCCTGATTGGCCCGTCTGGCCTCGCTCATTTCCTGGGTCAGCGAAATGAACAACGGAATCTTGGACAAGGGATTGGTAATGGTCAGCAAACTGAGCAAACCGCCAAACAGGAATTTCAGCGACAGGGTTTCAAGCATGATGGCAGCAGGGGGAATACAAGCTGCCGATTATAGAGCGCTACCCTGGAAATGATAGCCCGCCGTCGTGCTTGCCCATGCCGGTGTCGCATCCCGATAAAACATCAGCTGCGGCACTTTGTCGCAGCCCCCGCGGTCTGAAATATGCTAATTTCCCCGCAACCCCTTACCGGAGAACACCATGTCCCTGTCCCGTCTTTTCACCCTGTTTGCCGGCCTGCTGCTGGCGGCCACGGTTTCTGCCCACAGCTTCAAGCTGGGCGCACTGGAACTGGGCCATCCGTGGAGCCGGGCCATGCCGGAAGCCAGCCCCACCGGCGCGGCCTACCTGAGCATCAAGAACACCGGCAAGGAAGCCGACACCCTGCTGTCCGTCAGCACACCGCGCGCCGACAAGGCTGAACTGCATGTGCACCTGAACGATAACGGCGTGATGCGCATGCGCCAGGTAGAGAGTGTGGCGGTGGCTGCGGGTGCCGAAGTCAAATTTGCCCCCGGTGGTTACCACATCATGCTGATGGGCCTGAAACAGCCGCTGAAGGCTGGCGACCACTTCCCGCTGACCCTGAAATTTGCCAAGGCCGGCACGGTGACCGTGGATGTCATCGTGGAAAAAGACGCGCCCATGGCCATGGAGCACTAATCTCCCGCGGCAATACCCTCGCCAAGGCCAGCGCCTTGGCAGGGATAATCACTGCCAGACGGTCTGTTTTTCCGCCCAAATCTTGCCACTGCCCGCCAAAGCGGGCATTTTTCTGCCTGTCGTTGCGCCAATGTGACATCGTGCAATGCAGCATCCCGCCTTTGTTAGAGTAATCGCTTTACCACTGCACCGTCCTTGGGCACACTGGCGTCCGGGAATTGAGTTGAACAACGCTCTGTACTACTCAGTCCGCCGGTTACCCTTTCAGTAGTAAGCGCCAAGTCTGCACCAAAAGAGTCAACACGATGGAGGAGCGGTCCTTGCCCAGCGAGGCCCGTCAAATAAATAGATCGACTCAGGGAACCGGCGGATTTTTCCTCATTCTGCGTTATGCTATCCGGCACTGCATTCAGGCCGGACTCCCATGACTACCCAAGCACCCTCCCCTACCGAACTGCCCCGCATTGCCATCGAATACTGTACTGGCTGCCGCTGGATGCTGCGTGCTGCCTGGATGGCACAGGAGCTGCTGACCACCTTTGAAAAAGAGCTGGGCGAAGTGGCCTTGCGCCCCGGCAGTGGTGGCGTATTCCGCATCAGCATCAATGGCGAACAGGTGTGGGACCGCAAGCACGATGGCGGCTTTCCCGACATCAAACAGCTGAAACAGCTGGTACGCGACCGGGTGGCCCCGGACAAGTCGCTGGGCCACAGCGAGCGCGCCGCCGACTGACGCGATGGCCGCATGAACGGGCAACGCAAAATCATCCATGTCGATTGCGACTGTTTCTATGCCGCCATCGAGATGCGCGACGACCCGCGCCTGCGCGATATTCCGCTGGCGGTGGGCGGGCAGCCGGATAGCCGCGGCGTCATTGCCACCTGCAACTACATTGCCCGCCGCTATGGCGTACACAGCGCCATGTCCTCTGCGCGGGCGCTGCGGCTTTGTCCGCAGTTGACCATCCTGCCTCCGGACATGCGCCGCTACCGTGAAGCCAGCCAGCAGATCATGGCCATTTACGAGCGTTACACGCCGCTGATCGAACCGCTGTCGCTGGACGAAGCCTATCTGGATGTCAGTTGCCAGCCACACGAACAGGGCAGTGCCACCCGCATGGCCGAGGCCATCCGCCGCCAGATTCGTGAGGAAGTCGGCATCACCGCCTCGGCCGGCATTGCCCCCAACAAGTTTCTGGCCAAGATCGCCAGTGACTGGAACAAGCCGGACGGCCAGCTGGTGATCCGACCGCAGGATGTCGACAGCTTTGTGCTGGGCCTGCCGGTGGAAAAGATCCACGGCGTCGGCAAGGTCACCGCCGGCCAGCTGAAGAAACTGGGCATTCATCGCTGCAGCGATCTGCGCCAGTGGGAAAGAGTGGATCTGATGCGCCATTTCGGCCGCTTTGGCGAACGGCTATACGAGCTGGCACGCGGTCGCGATGAGCGACCGGTCAGTACCGACCGCAGCCGCAAATCCATCAGTGTGGAAGAGACATATGCCCGGGACCTGCCGGACCTGGCTGCCTGCCTGGACAAGCTACCGGAGTTGATGGCCACACTGCAGGGCCGTATTGCAAGGGCAGAGAACCCACCCTTCAAGGGACTGAGCGTGAAGCTGAAGTTTGCCGATTTCAGCCAGACCACAGCCGAGCATGTCGGCCGGCAATTGACGGTGGCGGCCTTTACCGAACTGCTGGGCATTGCTTTCGAACGCGGCCAGCGACCGGTGCGGCTGGTGGGCGTGGGAGTCAGGCTGGCCGACGAGGCCGACCAGCCACAGCAATTGCCCTTGTTTGAGTCGCTCTAGTTTGAGTCGCTCCAGGCGGCTTACTGCTTGCTGGCTTCCACAAACGCCGCCCGTGCCGCCGCACTGTCCTGCCACATGCGGGCCACGCTGGCGCGCTTGCCCAGCAAGTTCAGGTAATCCGCAATCCCCGGAATGATGGTAGTCAGGTCTTCGCCGTAGATTTCACGGGTGGACGAGGCCACCAGCGGCAACACACAGGCTGCGGAGATATCGGCAAAACTGAAATCCTCGCCGGCCAGCCATGGGCCGTATTGCACCAGGCGCGACACAGCCAGCAGGCTGCGCTCGATGGCGGCCTTGGCGCTGCTCTTGCCAGCCTCATCCAGTGCGGCACCGAACAGGAGATGGCGGTACAGCGGTGCAGCGGCCGGCATCACATACAGGTCCAGCAGGGTCATCAGCTCGCGGGCACTGGCGCGGCCATTCGGCGTCGGCGGCAATAGCGCGGCCGTGGGATAGGCATCCTCCAGCCACTCCAGAATCACCGTGGATTCGGACAGGGCATGGCCGTTGATGTCGACATAGGGAATCTTGCCCATCGGGCTTTGTTCCAGCACGGCCGGTTCCTGTGACGGGCGAGTCGGCACTTCCTGAAAATTGACGCCCTTTTCCAGCAAGGCGATCTTCACCTTGTTGTAGTAAGCGGACAGCTGCACGCCGTAGAGCTTGATCATGTGATGTTCCTTGCGGGCTGCACCCAGAGTGAAAAACAGGCGTTGCCGGACCGACAAGGTCGACAACGCCTGCATTATGCCATTTTTCCCGGCCACGGCCAGAAGCCGTGCCGGCTGTGCCTTAGCGTGCCAGCGCCAGCGACTTCTGCTGCAAGCGGCTGCGGATCACGGCCATCAGCTGCTGGGTCGCCTTTTCCCCCTCCAGAATGGCCTGGTGGCGGGCTTCGAAATCCGCCGAACCGATATTCAGCACATTGGGGCGAATCACCACGTCGGCCTGCTTCAACTCGGCCGCCAGCGTGGGGCCGCTCATGATGTTGAAGCTCTGGTCCAGCATGGAAAACAGGCCAGTAGCCTTGCCAGGCTTGGGCTTGGCCGAGATATCCACCGCGATGACGAAATCGGCCCCCATCTCGCGCGCAGCCGATACCGGTACCGGGCTGACCAGTCCGCCATCAACATAACGCTTGCCGCCAATCACCACCGGCAGGAAAACATTGGGAATGCTGGCCGAAGCACGAACAGCCTGGCCGGTATTACCCATGCGGAACACCACCTTCTGGCCGGAATCCAGTTCGGTGGACACCACCCCCAGCCGGCGCGGCAGTTTTTCAATCGGACGATTGCCCACCTGGGCATTGATATAGGCTTCCAGCTTTTCCCCCTTGAGGAAGCCCTTGGTGGACAGGGTCCAGTCGGTCAGCTCGGATTCGTCCAGTTGCATGGCCTTGGCTTGCAGTTGCAGGCCGGTCAGACCGGAAGCATACAGGCTGCCCACCACGCTGCCGGCACTGGTACCGGTGATGATGTCGGGCACGATGCCGTTGGCTTCCAGCATCTTGATCACACCGATGTGGGCAAAGCCCTTGGCCGCACCACCGCCCAGTGCCAGGGCTACCTTGGGTTTGACCGGAACTTTGGGAACGGCAATTTCAGGCTTGGGTGTCGTCAGGGTACAAGCGGCCAGCAGAACCAGCAGGCTGGCCGGGGCCAGGCGGCGTAGGAATGTCATGATGGATTGAATGAGTAGTGACAGGGTTGGGAGCGTAATGGGGTGATTCGATTATTGCAGCGCAGCATGGTTCCCTGCCAGCAGAAAAACATGGTTGAGATGGCGCTCCTGCTCCATTTCAAAGTAGCAATCACCCACTTGCTGCAAGCCCAGCTGCCGATAAAAGGCCAGCGCGCGCGGATTGTCATGGTAGACCGACAGCCACACACCCGGCTGACCCTGCTGGCAGGCCAGCCGCAGGCAAGCCGACAGCAGTTGTCGCCCCAGGCCCTGCCGGGCAAAGCGCGGCATCACGTACAGCGTGGCCAGCTCGGCCTGCCAGTCCGGCTGTCCCGGACAGACGGCATTGTCTTGCAACACGGCATAGGCGAGCACATGACCCTCACGCTCGATCAGCAGGATGTGCTGGCTGGCATCGGCCAGTTGCGCCTGAAAAGCCTGTGGGCTGAGGCTGGCTTGCACATGGTGCGCCAATGCCGGACGGATGCCCGCGGTGGCATAGGTATCCAGCCACACCAGGCTGGCCAGTGCCGACAGGCAGGTGGCGTCTTCCGGCCGTGCGGGGCGCACGCACACAGTCATGGCCGTGTCAGACCTTGCCCGGCCAGCTGCCGGGTTTGACGAACTCGATCACCTGACGGCCATCCGGCAGGGTATTGCCCTTTTTCTTCAGCGTGCTTTTCCAGGCATGGCCATACACCACTTCATAAGTGGCCGGCAGCTTGCCATCGCGACGACGGGCCTCGTAATGCGCCTCCACCCGTTGCCAGGCCTGCTTGCCCATCAGGCCACGCCCCCGATCGCGCGTGGCATTGTGCGCGCCGATGGCCTTGAGATCGTGCATCACATCGCGCACCTGGTCGTAGGTCAGCACGATCTTGTCCATATCCATCACCGGCTCGGCAAAACCCACCCGCATCAGGGCATCGCCCAGGTCGTGCATGTCGATGAACTGGTTGACATGGGTGGCCTTGTCCACACCGCCAAAGGCTTCGCGCAGCTCGAACAGGGTATCGGGGCCGAGGGTGGAGAACATCAGCATGCCATCCGGTTTGAGCACGCGTTCGAATTCGCTGAACACGCTGTCCGGGATATTTACCCACTGGATGGTGAGGTTGGACCAGATCATGTCCACGCTGTTGTCGGCCAGCGGCAGCCTTTCCACGTCGGCACACAGTTGCCAGGGCTGGCTGCGGCCAAACAGCTTCTTCAGTACGCCATCACCGGCGCGTTGGCGCTCGCGCGAGGCGCACAGCATGGCATGGGCCAGGTCCAGTTCCACCACCCGGGCATCCGGGTACTGGGCCCGCAGCTGGGCCGCGCCATAGCCGGTGCCGGTGCCGGCATCCAGAATCACTTGCGGTTGATGCTTGATGTAGGACAACCGTTCGGCCATGCGATCGGACACTTCACGCTGCAGCACGGCAGCGGCATCGTAACTGCTGGCCGCGCGCTCGAAAGAGGCGCGGATACGGTCTTTATCGGTGTAAAACGCTTCGCTCATGCGGAGGCTTCCAGGTGCTGGGCCAGCTTGGCGACAAATTCGTCCTGATGGGACAAAAATGGCGCATGCGAAGCCTGGGTGAATTCGTGCAGGGTGGCGTCGGACAAGGCCGACTGCAGCCAGCGGCCAGCGCCAATCGGCGTGATGGCATCGCGTACCCCGTAAAACAAGGCCACCGGACAATGAATCCGGCCGGCCAGGTCGCGCGCATCGGCTTCCAGCAACAACTCCAGTGCCGGCAACAAGCCTTGCGGACGACCATGGGAAAACAACTGCTCGCGCACTGCCTTGACGGTATCACGGGCGGCAGGCGCACCCATCATCTGCAGGGCGAGGAAACGCTCCAGCGTTTGTTCGAAGGCACTTTCCAGACTGGCACCCACGGCCTCGATGGCGGCACGCTGCTGGGCATGCGGCCAGCTGTCGTCACGCACAAAGCGCGGGCTGGTGGACACCAGCGCCAGGCTCTTGATCTTGTCGGGAAAACGGGCCGCCCAGTGCTGGGCGATCAGGCCGCCTAGCGACCAGCCCACCACTTGTACCGGGAAGGGAAAGTGCGCATCCAGTACATCGGCGACAGCATCGGCATCAAAACGGGCCAAGGGGGCAGAGCCACCATGGCCGGGCAGGTCGACCAGGTGCACGCAATAGCGTTCGGCCAGTTCAGCCGCCACACGGTCAAATACGCCGCCATGCAGGCCCCAGCCATGCAGCATTACCACGTCCGGACCACGGCCGCGGCTTTCAACAAACAGAGTCATGGGCAATCAAATGGGGGAAGAAACCTGTTTTCGCAAGGGTGACAGATGAAAGAAAGCGGCCATGCCGATCAGGCTGCATGACGGAACTCCTGCACAAAGCGCGCCAGCCGTTCCCAGTCGATGGCGGCAGCCGGCATCGGCGCCGCAAAGTAATAGCCCTGCAGTTTGCCGCAGCCCATTTCCTGCAGGCGCGCCAGTTGCGCCGCGGTTTCCACGCCTTCGGCCACCACGTCCAGCCCCAGTGCTTTTGCCAGCGCCAGAATGGCACGCACGATGGCAAACGATTCTTCCTTGCGGTCGACATCAAAGACAAAGCTCTGGTCTATCTTCAGCACATCAAAACGATAGCGGTGCAGATAGGACAGCGCAGAATAACCCGTGCCAAAATCATCCAGCGCCAGCTTGACCCCAAGGTCATGCAAGGCATGCATCACCGTGGCAGCGATGTCCGGCACATCGATCAGCGCGCTTTCGGTAATTTCCAGATGCAGGATGGATGCCGGCAGGTGGTAGCTGGCGATGATGCCGCGCATCCAGCTGACCAGTTCCGGGTCGTGGAAGTTGGCCGAGGACAGATTGATGTGCAGGGCGATGTCGCGTGACACACGAGCCTCGTCCAGCCAGCTGCGCAATTGCTTGCAGGCGGCATTGATCATGTAACGGTCCAGCCGCATGATCAGGCCGCTTTCCTCTGCCATCGGCAGGAATAATGCCGGCGAGATCAGGCCACGGCTGGGGTGCTGCCAGCGCACCAGTGACTCGAAACCCACCAGCTCGCCGCTGCGCGCGTCGATGAAGGGCTGGAAATAAGGCAGCAGCTGGTCGTCCACTTCCAGCGCCCGGCGCAGTTCGCTCTCCAGCGCCAGCTGGTCGGCCTGATTGATACGCAATTGGTGATTGAAAACGGTATAGCCCTGCCGCCCCTGCTGCTTGGTGCAGTACATGGCATGGTCGGCATCACGCAGCAGTTCTTCGGCCTTGTGGTAATGCTCGCGGTCGGCCAGCACCACCCCGACGCTGGCGGTGGAGAAGACCTCGCGGCCGGCCAGGATCACCGGGCGTTCGAATTCGCTGACGATGCGGCGGGCGATCATTTCGCAACTTTCCAGCGTTTCGGTGCCAAACAGCAGCACGGCGAATTCGTCCCCGCCCAGGCGGGCCAGGAAATCGTAATGACGCAGGCAGGAACGGATACGCGCCCCGGCCTCGTACAGCAGATGGTCGCCCGCCAGGTGGCCCAGGGTATCGTTCACCAGCTTGAAACGATCCAGGTCGATGAAGATGACACTGAAGCGTGAGCCATTGCCGGTCAGGTAACCCTCCCAGGCACGGCGCAAGGTCTTGGCAAAATAGCTGCGGTTAGGCAGCTTGGTCAGCGGATCATGCAGGCTGTCGAACTCCAGCTGGGCATTGACGGCATCCAGTTCGCTGGTGCGCTCGCGCACGCGTTCTTCCAGTTCGGCATAGGCTTTTTGCAGGTCCTGCATGGCACGGACCCTGGCCAGGGCTGTGCCGATATTGTTGGCGACGAACTCCAGCACCTCCTGGTCGCGATAGCCGTAGATCACGTCGTCCTGATAGCTATGCACCGACAGCACGCCCAGCAGTTCGTGCCCGCAATACAAGGGCACGCCCAGCCAGCTATGCATCACCGGCACCTGCCCCTGCTCCGGCAGGCCGGGCAGAAAAGCGAGACGGTCCAGCAGCAAGGGACGGCCGCTGTGCAATACCTGTTCTACATGCCCTTTGCCCGGCCGGCGCGCCTTGGGCATGGCCTGATAATCATCAGAACAATAGGGGAAGCTGAGCAGATCGCTGTCCATATTGTACAGCGCCACCTGACAATTGCG
>JAFANL010000275.1 GCA_019232735.1 Aquitalea sp.
ATCATGGTTTTATCGATAAATATTGTTCATGCACAAGAAAAAGGAAAGTCACGATGAAAACAATTGTGATCTGCTGCTGAAATGCACTGTTTTAGATGACGATGAGCTGGCTCGCTGCCCATGCGCCAGCGCAAGGATTACCCCTCTGGCATGGCATACACCACATCAACAGACCTCATCTCTCCAGACCGACCATCTAGACCAAGCCTGCAAGATAGCCTGCAACCTAGAGATCTCCCCTCTTCCTCCATCGCCCTTCCCTGAGCATTTTCTGCACAAGAAAAGGCAGGAAACAGGCTGGAAATTTCCATGACATCTTATCTGGCATAAAGAAATTACTTATTCGGCATGGCGATTTCTCTACTTGGCGGCTTGCCTACTGGTTTCCGCTACGGGCTGCTTAATACACTCAAGACCACCAGCAATTTATGAGATCAGGGAGCGCACTGACCGCGACTTCATGATGGACGCTGGAACATTGCAAACAGACCACCGTTCTGGCCACCCGACAATGAAGGTCAAGTCATCATGCATAGCAAGCTGCCATTCGCCCAGCCACTACCCATCAATCTGACGCCATCCGGTCAGAAGACACTGCTGGACTGGATACACACCGTAGGTCAGATCGAAACCGAGAGCGAATTCAAGCTCTATCTGGATCACCTGCAATCGCAACTGCCAACCAAACATATGGTGGTCACCCTGGGACGGGTAAACCAACACCAGCAGCTGCAACGCGTGGAGAAGGTGGTCAATGTCAGCTTTCCCCAGGAGTGGGTGGAGCACTACATGAGCCACAATTACATCAGCTGCGATCCGGTACTGCGCTCGGTCATGGGACAGGGGCCCATTCACTGGGCAGACAAGTTCTCCCGCGCCAAGGGGCAGCAGGAAAAACAGTTCATCCAGGAGCTTAGTTCAATCGGCATGGGCAATGGCATCAGCTTCAGCGCCTTGTCCGAGCGCCAGAATCTCGTCTGTGTCATGTCCGTCAGCGGCACCGAAATCGGCAAGGACAGCCAGTTGACCGACATGCTCAGCAGCCTGCTGCTGCACTTGCGCCAGGCGGCAGGCCGGGTGGCCAACCTGCCACCCGCCGCCCCCAGCACCATGCCCTTGTCACAGCGGGAGTTCGACATCTTCCACTGGATGAGCCACGGCAAGACCAACTGGGAAATCGCCACCATCCTTGGCATCAGCGAACGGACGGTCAAATTCCATGTTGCCAACATCATCCGCAAGCTGAACGCCAACAACCGCACGCACGCCATCGTCATTGGTCTGCAATTGGGTCTGACTACGGTGGCCGGGACAATGTAATGCCATGGCAAGACCGCAGAGTCTGTTATTACAGCCAGTAACTGCTACCACACCTTATCGCTACAATCCCGATTCCATTTGCAGCTTGTTTGGCGCAACGTACAGCCAGCTGCAAAAGGAGTTTCAATCTGCAAGTCTCTTCTTGATTGACCCATGCACTCACCTGAAATATTTGGCCCCGTTCTGACGGGGCCACTTTTTTGGCTGTGCCAAGCCTCAATTCACTGCCGCTTCCATGACAAGACCCTGTCGCAAGGCAGGCTGATTTGTTACAGTCCCAGCTCTTGCTGATTCCTATGCCTACCGGCCATGAACGCCTTCACCAGTTGCAACCCTGCCACCGCAGAAGTGGTGTATACCCGCCCGGGCTGGAGCCAGGCCCAGCTTGACCGCGCCCTCGAACAACTGAAAACAGCCCAAGTCCGCTGGGCAGCCCTGAGCGTGCGGGAACGCGCAGACCGCCTGCTGCAACTGGCCGTGCAACTGGAGACCCACCGCGAGCAATTGGCCGCGCTGGTGACGCTGGAAGTCGGCAAACGGACAGCAGAGTGTCTGGCTGAAATCGATAAATCAGCCCAGTTGATTCGCTACTATGCCGAACTGGCACCGGCATTGCTTGCTCCGCAGTCCATTCCCACCCAGGCCAGCCAAAGTGGCGTGGCCTTTGAACCGCTGGGCTGTGTACTGGCGGTCATGCCGTGGAACTATCCCATCTGGCAGGTATTACGCTTTGCCGTGCCGGCGCTGATGGCTGGCAATACCTGTCTGGTCAAGCCAGCCCCATCGGTGCCGCAGTGCACTCAGTTGCTGCTGGAGTTGGTGCATGCAGCCGGGCTGGACTGTCTGGACATCGCCTGGATTGACCATGAACTGGTCGAGGAAACCATTCGCCGCTGTGATGCCGTCGCCTTTACCGGCTCGACCCACACCGGCCGTGTCATTGCCAGCCTGGCAGGCAAGCATCTGAAAAAGACGGTGCTGGAGCTGGGTGGCAGCAATCCTTTCATCGTGCTGGCCGATGCGGATGTGGCCGCGGCAGCTCAGGATGCCGTCAACTCGCGCTTCCGCGATGCCGGACAAAGCTGTAATGCCGCCAAGCGCATGATTGTGGTACCGGAGATTGCCGATGCCTTTGTCACCGCCTTTGTCGCCGCAGCCCGCGAACTGCACCCTGGCGATCCGCGCAATCCGGCAACCACCCTGTCTCCGCTGACGCGGGCAGATCTGCGCGAGGCCCTGCATGCCCAGGTGCTGGATGCCTGTCATCAAGGCGCCAGCCTGCTGCTGGGGGGACAATTACCCCCCACGCCGGGCTTTTTCTATCCGGCCACGGTGCTGGACCATGTCCACCCCGGTTGCCGCGTGTACCATGAAGAGGTGTTCGGCCCGGTGGCCAGCATCCTGCGGGCACAAGACGAAGCGGATGCCATCCGGCTGGCCAACGATACGCCCTTCGGCCTGGGTGCTTCCATCTACACCGCCGACACCACGCATGGCTGGGAACTGGCACGCCAACTGGAAGTGGGCAGCGTCTTCATCAACCGACATACCAGTTCGGACTTGCGCCTGCCCTTTGGTGGCGTCAAGGCCTCCGGCTATGGCCGCGAATTGTCAGAATTCGGCCTGTATGAATTCGTCAACGTGAAAACCTATTGGCAGAAGTAGCCTCCGGCCACGTACACCATACCGACCCCGGCTTTGTTCACCTCCGCACACACCTTGTCATGAAGTCACCCCTCTCCCGCACAGGCTGGCTGGCCATACTGCTTCTGGCCTGCTGCCTGGGCTATTTTGGCTTGATCGCCAGTGCCCCTGGCCTGTTGGCAGGCACACTGGCCGGCTGGCCCCGCAGCATCCTGCTCGCCTTGCTGCTGTTCGGGCTGTTCTTTGCCATTACCCTGCTCCACATCCGGATGCAAGACCGAAAGCCGCAGGCATGAGCGCCGCCGGCATGTTCTTTGTGCTGTTTGTCGCCACCAGCCTGTTACTGACCTGGCTGGCAGCCAGGCGTACCCGTTCGGCACAGGACTTCTACACGGCGGGTGGCAATCTGCCAGCCTGGCAGAACGGCCTGGCACTGGCAGGAGATTATTTGTCGGCAGCCGCCTTTCTCGGCGCCATCGGCATGTATCTCGGCCAGGGTTATGACTCGCTGGTCTATGCCGTCGGCACGCTGGCCGGCTGGCCGCTGCTGATGCTGTTACTGGCGGACAAGCTGCGGGCTCTGGGCCGTTACAGCGTGGCTGAAGTCCTGAACGCCCGCTTTGATGACCGCCGGGTACGGCTGATGGGCATCATCAGCTCCCTCACCGTCACCGTGTGCTACCTGATTGTGCAATTGGTCGGTGCCGGCAAATTGCTGCAACTACTGTTTGGCCTGCCCTATCTGGCATCCGTCACACTGGTCATCGTCCTGATGGTGCTGCAGGTGGGGCTGGGCGGCATGCTGGCAACCAGCTGGGTACAGATGGTCAAGGCCGTGCTGATGCTGCTCTGTGCGCTACTGCTGAGCGCCGGCGTGCTGGCACGTTTTGATTTCAGCCCGCGCTTGTTGTTTGCCGCGGTGGATCAGCTCAGCCATGGACAGGCCCTGCTACCCGGCAAGGCGCTGTCCGACCCGGTGGATGCCCTGTCGCTGGGGCTGGGACTGAGTCTGGGCTTGCTGGGACTGCCCCACATCCTGATGCGTTTTTTCACCGTGGCCGATGCGCGCAGCGCTCGCCACTCGGCAGGCTGGGCCACCGCGCTGGTGGGACTGTTTTTCCTGCTCAACATCGTCATCGGCTATGGTGCCGTGGTACTGGTCGGCCCGGAGGGGCGCTTTCATGATGCCGCGGGGAAACTAGCAGGCGGTGGCAATATGGCGGCATTGCACTTGGCGAATCTGCTCGGTGGTGCCGGCTTGCAGGCATTGGTGGCCGGGGTGGCTTTTGCCACCATTCTGGCGGTGGTGGCCGGCCTGGCCATGGCTGGTGCCAGTGCCATCAGCCACGATCTGTACGCGCTGTGGCTGTGCCATGGCCGGGCAGACCCACGCCGCGAATGGCAGTTGTCGCGACTGGCCACCCTGCTGCTGGGCCTGGCGGCCATTTTGCTATCCACGCTGTTCCAGAACCTGAACATTGCCTTTCTGGTCGGGCTGGCCTTTGCCATTGCCGCTTCCAGCAATTTCCCGGTCCTGCTACTGGCATTGCACTGGCCACGCCTGCGTGTGCGCGGTGCACTGGCGGCCGGCTATGGCGGCATGCTGGCCGCCCTGCTGTTGATCCTGACCGGGCCCACGGTATGGGTGGGCATGTTGGGACATCCCGCAGCCCTGTTTCCCTATGCCAATCCGGCCTTGTTCTCTGTACCGCTGGCCTTTGCTGCGGCCTGGCTGGGCTCGCGCACGGATGGCGGGGCAAGCCCGTTGACGCCTCGGCCACAGACGCAGACACTGCAACAGACCAAGACATCCGTACCACGCGCCTCATCAACATCACAACAAGACCCTACGACATGACCACTCTCACCCTGTACGGCAACTGTTTTTCCGGACATAGCTACAAAGTGCGCCTGGCACTGATGCTGGCCGATGTATCCCATGATTATGTCCATGTCGATCTGGCCCTGCCGCGTGCAGAGCGCGCCGAAGACTTCCGTGCGGTCAGCCGTTTTGGTGAAGTGCCCGTGCTGGTGGCGGACGGTACTGCCATGTGCCAATCCAATGCCATCCTGCAATGGCTGGCCGACAATTATGGCCGGCTGGATGGCGCCCCCGGCGAACGCCAGCTGGTGCGCGAATGGCTATGCTGGGAAAGTAACCGCATCGGTTTCTCGCTGCCCAATCTGCGCCTGGCACGCAAGTTCTTCCCGGTGGCGGCAGATGTCGCGCACTGGCTGGAACAACGGGTTCGCGATGATCTGGCCGTACTGGACCAGACCCTGAGTGCGCACAGCTACCTGATCGGCAACACACCGACCATCGCCGACCTGTCGGCCAGTGCCTACCTGTGGTGGCTGGACGATGCCGGACTGGACATTGCCCACTGGCCGCATATTGCCGCCTGGCTGGAACGCATCAGCCAGCTGCCGGGCTGGCAGCATCCGGATGAACTGATGGCGGCGGAAATCCCCGACTGATTCTTCCAGCAAGGAGCCAAAATGAAACGCCCTTCCTGCATCAAGCACTGGAGTGAGTTGCAAGAACCAGATAATGCCAGCTATCCCGACAGCTCTGAACTGTTGTCCATAGGCTCACCCTTGGGGCGTTTTTTTGGCTTGCAACACATTGGTATCCATCATGAACTGCTTCCCCCCGGTCGACGTACATCTTGGCCACATGCAGAAAAAACCGAAGATGAATTCGTGTATGTACTGGAAGGCGAGCCCGATGTATGGCTGGATGGGGTACTACATCGCGTGCATCCTGGAGAATCAATTGGCTTTCCCGCCGGAAGCGGCTTGACCCACTGTTTTATCAACAACACCGAGCACAATGTAAGACTGCTTTGCATTGGGGATCACAACCGCGACGACAACCAGTTGCACTATCCACTACATCCGGAACGCAATGCAGCCATTGGCCCACGCCATTGGAATGACTGGCCTGGTCAGTTACAGGGTGGACATGATGCTCTACCCGACGCCCTACGAAATAAACAGGAACAAGGCTGACATGCCCGCCTTTCTCACTGACGTTGCCGCCATTGTCGGGGCCGGCCACCTGCTGACCCAGGCCCACGACACGGCCCCGTTCACGCTGGACTACCGTCGCCGCTACCAGGGCCAGCCGCTGGCAGTGGCGCTGCCGGGCAATACCGATGAGGTCGCCGCGCTGCTGCGGCTATGCCAGCAGCACCGGGTAGCCGTGGTACCGCAAGGTGGCAATACCTCGACCTGCGGCGCGGCAACGCCGGACCGCTCCGGCAGGCAGCTGGTGATCGCCATGCAGCGGCTAAACCGTCTGCGCGCCATCGATACTGCCAATGACAGCATGACGGTGGAGGCCGGCATGACACTTGCGGCCGTACAGCAGGCGGCGGCAGAGGCTGGCCGC
>JAFANL010000225.1 GCA_019232735.1 Aquitalea sp.
AGCCGAGCGTAACGACATGGTGGAATACTTTGGCGAGCAACTGGATGGCTATGCCTTCAGCCAGTTTGGCTGGGTACAGTCCTATGGCTCGCGCTGCGTCAAGCCGCCCATCCTGTTTGGCGACATCAGCCGCCCGCAAGCCATGACCGTGGAGTGGACCCAGTACGCGCAATCGCTGACCAGCCGACCGATGAAGGGCATGCTGACCGGCCCGGTGACCATCCTCAACTGGTCCTTCGTCCGCGACGATCAGCCGCGTTCGGTGTCTTGCCAGCAACTGGCACTGGCCATCCGTGCCGAAGTACTGGACCTGGAACGCGCCGGCGTGCGGGTAATCCAGATCGACGAAGCCGCCCTGCGCGAAGGCCTGCCACTACGCAAGGCCGCCTGGAAGCGCTATCTGGACTGGGCGGTGGCCTGCTTCCGCATTAGCGCCAACGGCGTGGCCGATGAAACCCAGATTCACACCCATATGTGCTATTCCGAGTTCAACGACATCATCCAGTCGATTGCCGACATGGATGCCGACGTGATCACCATCGAAACCTCGCGCTCGGACATGGAACTGCTGGATGTGTTCGACCACTTCAATTATCCGAATGAAATCGGCCCGGGCGTGTACGACATCCACTCGCCCAACATCCCCAGCCAGCAGCACATCGTGCAGCTGATGCAAAAAGCCGCCGCGCGCATTCCGGCCGAGCGGCTGTGGGTGAATCCGGACTGCGGCCTGAAAACCCGCCAGTGGGCGGAAGTCATCCCGGCACTGCAAAACATGGTGGCCGCGGCCAAGACCCTGCGTACCGCGCATGCCTGAGCGCGCAACGGACTGACCCCGCCCCAAAGCCTGCCTCTGCATACGGAGGCAGGCTTTGTTGATCCTGCTGACCAAGGAGGCTCATGACACTCTCTAACCTCGCGACCGGCAGGTCGTGGCACAGGACATCCGCGCGACAGACCGTTATGCTGTAGGCCCACCGGATTCAACCACCGCAAGCAGCCAGCAGACGTGTCCACATGAAAAAGATTCTGATCATCGGCATCGGGGCAGGAAACCCCGACCACATCACGGTTCAGGCCATCAAGGCCCTCAATCAGGTAAACGTGTTTTTCCTGATGGACAAAGGCACGGCCAAGGAAAAACTGCTCCAGTTGCGCAAGGAAATCTGTGCCCAGCATATCCAGCATGCCAACTACCGCTTTGCCGAAGCCCACAGTCCGGAGCTGGTGATTGGCAAGCCCGATCTGCACGCCTGCGTCACTGAGTTAAACCGCGACAAGCAGCGGGTATTCGAGCAGCTCATTGCCGATGAAATGGCCGATGGCGAATGCGCCGGCATTCTGGTGTGGGGCGACCCCACCCTGTACGACAGCTCGATCCGCATCATTGACGCCATCGCCCAGAGCGGAAGATTCGCACTGGAATACGAGGTGATCCCCGGCATCAGCAGCGTGCAGGCCCTGGCCGCCAGCCACCGCATCCCGCTGAACCGGATTGGCCAGCCGGTGGAAATCACCACCGGCCGC
This sequence comes from Aquitalea sp., assembly GCA_019232735.1. GTDB lineage: Bacteria > Pseudomonadota > Gammaproteobacteria > Burkholderiales > Chromobacteriaceae > Aquitalea. The sequence continues at coordinate 1,528 of JAFANL010000225.1, forward strand.
AAAATCGCCGCCGGCTTTCCCGAACAGGCAGACAGCGTTGTCGTCATGCTGGATGCCGACGATGGTTTCAAACGCTATGCCGATCAGGACATCGATATCTATTGGGGCGCGTATGTCGGCAGCCCGGATGAAATCCTGATCTCGGGCAAGCTGAAGGACGTGGCCAGCGAAATTGAACGGGTGCGCGCCGAAGCCAGGCAGCGGCATGGCTGGATCATGGACAGCTACCTCATGCGCCGCGGCAATAGCGACAAGCAGGACTGAGCAGGATCGGTCTCCCACATACCGCTTCACAACGGGGAGCCAAACCGGCGGCCCGCCACGGTCTGTCCTGATTTCGCTTCCGGCTAGACAGGCAGGCCACGGCATGAAAAATGCTGTGGCCTATTTTGGCTGGTGCACGCCACATGATCGGGCAGGGTGCAGCCCACCGGGCAAGGTTCCGATTCCCGCATCAGCAGGTCAATCCACACCATGGCCGCATGAATGGCCACGGTCAGCGCCTCTTCCCTGGAGGCCCGCAAGTCCATCAGCCCCCCGTAGCAGGCCATGAACTGATCGCGCCCCGTCATGCAGATGCCCGACCACCCCTCCCATTGCGCCTCGCCGGCATGCTGCACGGCAATCAGCCGGATCTTGCCTTCCCGATAGAACAGCTCTTCCGTATGCATGGGGGCTCCGACAGCCTGGGTGGCCTGGTGATGCTGCCTAATAAACCAGCTCATCCTCAGTGCTGGCCGCCAGCACCGTATTCATCACTTCCGGCATCAGCTGCTCAATCAGCTTGCTGCGGGAGGCTATGTGATGATCAAAGCGCCACTCTTTCAGCAGCTCCATGGCCACATCAAAGTAACGCTGATCAATCTGGTACAGCCTGGCGATATGAAAACTTTCCTTCATCTGCATGGCCATCGCCATTTCTTTCAAGACCTGCACCTGCTCCGGGCTTTCGCCAGATTCGATCAGCAAGCGGATTTTCTTGGCCGCATTCATGCAGGCTCCATCGCGGGGATATCAATTAATGATGAAAGAATAATAATCCCTATTCTTGGGTATTGCTTCAAAATTTACTCATGAAATGCCCACCCGGACATCAAGCCCAATACGCGCCCTGCTGCAGCGCCATTCCAGCTATCCCCCATCCGGTCATCCGCATCAACACGCTGGCCCTTGCCATGCGGCAGGACCCGATCTGGATCAAGGAAATCAAAGATAACCACCATATATTGATCCAGCAATATTTACAAAACTATATATGGTAGGCAATCTCACACCCATCGCAATCTGTACCCGACATGGAAGGGCCCTGCATACGGTGCTGTCCTTCCCCTCAAGCACAACAATGGAGATCGATATGCTCAAAGTGCTCAAGCGTGATGGCAGTACCGCCACTTTCGACATCATGAAAGTCGCCTCCGCCTGCCTGAAAGCGGCGGCGGCAGCACAAGTCGGCAACCCGAATGCACTGGCCTTCTCCGTGGCCAGTCAGGTGGAGGAGAAATGCCGCCAGTTTGCCCACCAGCCGCTGGATATTCCCGCCATCCAGAAGCATGTCGAAGATGCGCTGATGGCCAGCCATCCGGAAGTGGCCCGGGTTTACATCCAGTACCGGCACGACAGGGACAGCATCCGTGCCAAGGGCAGCGCCCTGCACGCCCAGCTGATGGGTCTGGTCGACAAGACCGATGCCGAAGTCCTCACCGAGAACGCCAACAAGAACGCCAATGTCTTCCCGGTCATGCGTGATCTGATGGCTGGCATCGTGTCCAAGCAGTTTGCCGGCAATTTCCTGCCCAAGGACATCCTGCAAGCCCATGAAAGCGGCGATATCCATTATCACGATCTGGACTATGCGCCCTTCCTGCCCTTCACCAACTGCTGCCTGGTCGATCTCAAGGGCATGCTGGAAAATGGCTTTCATCTGGGCAATGCCGGTATCGAAAGCCCCAGATCGGTCGGCGTGGCCTGCGCCGTCACGGCCCAGATCATCGCGCAGGTGGCCAGCCACCAGTATGGCGGCACCACCATTCCCAATATCGATCAGGTCCTTGCCCCTTACGTGCAGCAATCCTATGCCAAGAACCTGGCGCTGGCCGAGCAGTACCATATCCCGGACCCGCTGCGCTATGCCAGGGAGCGCACCGAGAAGGAAACCTACGACGGCATCCAGGCTTGCGAGTATGAAATCAACACCCTGTTCAGCTCCAATGGCCAGCAACCCTTTGTGACCTTCAGCTTCGGCATGGGACGCAGCTGGCAGGAACGGGCCGTGCAGCAAGCCATTCTGCAGGTCCGCATCAAGGGCATGGGCAAGGAAGGAATCACCCCGGTATTTCCCAAACTGGTGTTCTTCATTGAAGACGGGCTGAACCTCAAGCCTGCCGACCCTAATTACGATATCAAGCAGCTGGCGCTGGAATGTGCATCAAAACGCATGTACCCGGACATTATTTCCGCCCAGCTCAACCGCCAGCTCACCGGATCTTCTCAACCGGTATCGCCCATGGGCTGCCGCAGCTTCCTGCCGGTCTGGCGTGATGATCAGGGTCGTGAAGTGCTGGATGGCCGCAATAATCTGGGAGTGGTCAGCCTCAACCTGCCGCGCATTGCCATCGAGGCGCAGCAAGATCAGCAGCGCTTCTTCGCCCTGCTGGCCGAGCGGATGGAACTGGCACGGCAGGCATTGCTGACCCGCGTCCAGCGTCTGGAAGGGGTAAGGGCCAATATTGCCCCCATCCTGTATACCGAAGGGGCCTTCGGGGTGCGTTTGAAACCCGAGGATGAAATCCTGCCCTTATTCAAGAACGGGCGCTCCTCGCTGTCACTGGGCTATATCGGCCTGCATGAGGTCGGACTGCTGATGTCCGACGGCACGCACCCGCAAGACAGCACCGAGGTGCAGGCCTTCCTGCATCAGGTCGTCCGCACCATGGCGGACACCACGCGCCGCTGGAGAGCGGAATCCGGCTGGGGCTTCTCGCTGTACTCCACGCCCAGCGAATCGCTATGCCACCGCTTCTGCAAACTGGACATCCGCCGCTATGGCGATATCCCCGGCGTCAACGACAAGGGGTATTACACCAACTCCTTCCACCTGGATGTGGCGCGCAAGGTGAATCCCTTCGAGAAAATCCAGTTTGAACAAGGCTTCGCCGAATGTGCCTCTGGTGGGCATATCACCTATGTGGAACTACCCAATATGCGGCACAACCTCAAGGCGCTGGAGCAGATCTGGGATCATGCCATCGCCAGCGTGCCCTACTTTGGCACCAATACGCCGGTGGATTCCTGCGGCGTATGCGGCTTCATGGGCGAGGCCCTGGCCACGGCAGAGGGCTTTGCCTGCCCGGAATGCGGCAATCACGATAGTGCCAGCTTGTCCGTCACCCGGCGGGTCTGCGGCTACCTGGGCAGCCCCAATGCCCGTCCCTTCAATGCCGGCAAGCAAAAGGAAGTCATGCGCCGGGTGAAGCATTGCGACACGCCGGCCCCGCATGCCGCCAGGACCGGCAGTACGCCGCAGCCTGATCTGTCGCTTGCATCATGAATTACGAGCGCTTTTACACCTGCGATATGGTGAACGGTGAAGGCCTGCGTGTGACCCTGTTTGTCACCGGTTGCGCTCATGCCTGCCCCGGTTGCCATAATCGCTCGACGTGGAACCGGCAGACCGGCAGCCCCTTCACCGAGGCAGTCCGCACCCAGCTTCTTGATCTGTGCGCCACCCATGATGGCTTGAGCCTGTCCGGCGGCGACCCCCTGCTGCCGGCCAACCAGCCGGCCATCACCGAGCTGTGCCGGCAATTCAAGGCACGCTATCCGGACAAGGACATCTGGATGTGGACCGGCTACCGCCATGAAGAAATACAACACCTGCCGGTGATGGCCTTTGTCGACGTACTGATTGACGGCAAATACCTGGCAGATCAGCCCAGCACCAAGCCCTGGCGTGGCTCGGATAATCAGCGGCTGCTCCGCTTGTCCCACCCCTAGGCTGCTTGCCCG
>JAFANL010000168.1 GCA_019232735.1 Aquitalea sp.
CGCATGCGCCAGCGCGGTACGACTACTGACATCAAACTTGCGAAACAGGTGTAACAAATGGGTTTTCACCGTGGCCAGACCGATACCCAGCTCGCGGGCAATGGTCTTGTTGCAGGCACCGGCACTCAGCAGCGTGGCCACCTCGTATTCACGCCCGGTCAACACGATCTGGTCGCCGGCAACGGCAGGCTGGCTCAAGCTACTGTCCAGTGCCATGTCGAGCAGGCCCTGCACCCCGTGCAGCAAGCGCAGCTCCTCGGCGGCAAAACCGGGCATGCTGCCCTGCCGTAGCAGCGAGAAACCGGCCACCACCCGCCCCTGCCGCCGCAGCAGGATTTCCACCACGTCCACCAGCTGGTTGCTGGCCAGAAACGGCGTATAGCGCGAACGGGCACGTTGCGCCGCCGGCAAAGCCGTCCCCAGCGTCACCACATTGTGCGGCTGGCCTGCCAGCCGGGCCGGGTGCAAGGGGTCGTAGCGCATATAGCGCGATACATAATGCTGGTGCACGCTCTGCGGCATATGACGCAAGACGAAATCATGCGGCTGTTGCTGCCGGTTTACCTGATAAAAAGCACAGGCACTGTGCGGCAGCACATCCTGCAGCACGTCCAGACAGCGCTGCAACTGCTTTGCTGCCGGCGCAGCGGCAAACAGATGGCCCATGGTGAAACTCCCGACAAACTCAAGACCGGAGGCCGGCGTTACACCGGCCTCCTCCGGCAAATGGCTTAGGCTTGGTCCAGCCCAGCCGCCAGCGCCGCCACAATGGCGTCGCATTCTGCCTGACCGATCACCAGCGGCGGCGACAGGATGATCTTGGTGCCTACCGGACGCACCAGCACACCGTTATCACGGGCAATCTCGGCCACGCGGCTGGCATAGCCACCCATCGGGTCGATCGGCTCGCGGGTTTGCTTGTCCTGTACCAGGTCCAGCGCAATCATCAGGCCCTTGCCACGCACCTCGCCGACGGAGGCGTACTTGTCGGCAAACGGCTTGAGCTTGCCCAGCAGGTATTCGCCCTGGGCTGCGGCCTTGGCCGGCAGGTTTTCCTCGCGCACGATCTTGAGGTTGGCAATGGCGGCGGCGCAGGCCACCGGGTGACCGGAATAGGTATAGCCGTGCATGATGGCACCGCCAAAATCGGCATTGGCGGCAAAAGCATCGGCCACGCGCTGATTCACCACGGTGGCACCCAGCGGCACATAGCCGGAGGAGATGCCCTTGGCCAGGCACATGATGTCCGGCTTCACGCCCCACAGGCGGCTACCGAACATGGAGCCGGAGCGGCCAAAGCCGGTGACGATTTCATCGGCTATCAGCAACACGCCGTACTTGTCGCACACGGCACGGATCAGTGGCCAGTAGCTGGCCGGCGGCACGATGACACCACCGGCACCCTGGATGGGTTCGGCAATGAAGGCAGCCACGGTGTCCGGGCTCTGGAACAGGATTTCCCGCTCCAGCATCTGCGCGCACATCTGCGCCAGTTCTTCCGGGTCATCGGTAAACGGGTTGCGGTACAGCCACGGGGTTTCCACATGGAAGCAGCCCGGCAGCAACGGCTCGTAGCTGCGACGGAACACGGTATTGCCGTTGACCGAAGCTCCACCGAAATGCACGCCGTGGTAACCCTGTTTGAGCGAGATGAACTTGGTGCGGTCCGGCTGGCCGCTGACACGCCAGTACTGGCGGGCTAGCTTGAGCGCGGTTTCCACCGCGTCGGAACCACCGGAACTGAAGGCCACGCGTGCCATGTCTTCCTGCTTCAGCATGTCGATGATGGTGGCGGACAGCTCTTCGGCACGCGGGTGGGAGATGCCGTCAAACAGCTGGAAGTATTCCAGCTCATCCAGCTGGGACACGATGGCCTGCTTGATTTCCGGACGATTGTGGCCGACGTTGACGTTCCACAGACCGGCTACGCCATCCACCAGCTTGTGGCCCTGATCGTCGAATACATGACAGCCATCACCGCGCACGATGCGGATGGGCTGACGCTGCTTCATTTCATTAGGGTGCAGCATGGGGTGCCAGAAACGGGACTTGTCGTAAGACATGGTGTGACTCCTTTGAAGACAGTTGGTGGCCAGTCGTGGCCAACAAAACCTGATACGGCTCCCGGCTCAGTGCGCATCCTGACTGGCCATCACAGGGTGGATGAGCAGGCAGGGCTACGCAGGACCGGTATTTTTCTTGCCGCTCAGTGCGCGATGCAGACCGACTTGGTCTCGGTAAAGTTTTCCACCGCACCGCGACCAAACTCGCGGCCGATGCCGGATTGCTTGAAGCCGCCAAACGGCAGGCTGGGGTCGAGCGGGATATGGCTGTTGACCCACACCGTGCCGGCTTCGATGCGCGGCACCAGATTCATGGCGGCGGACAGGTCATTGGTCCACAGGCTGGCAGCCAGGCCATAGCGCGAGTCGTTGGCCATGGCGATGGCCTCGTCGACATGGTCGAATGGCAGGGCCACCAATACCGGGCCGAAGACTTCCTCGCGCACGATGGTGCTGTGCTGGGCGGCGTTGACAATAATGGTGGGCTTGACGAAATAACCGGGCAGATCAGCCACGCCGCCACCGGCCAGAATGCTGGCCCCTTCACTGCGGGCGGTGTCAATCAGCCGACACACCGACTGCTGCTGCCGGGCCGACACC
>JAFANL010000199.1 GCA_019232735.1 Aquitalea sp.
ACATCGTTGATGGAGTCGCTGTAGCCATGGCTGCCTTCCAGGCTGCGGCCATGCTGTCGCAGCCATTGCTGCAGGCGGATCACCTTGCCGTGCTGGTAGGTCATCACCCCGCTGGTGTGGCCGGTATAGCAGCCGGCTTCGCTGGCCAGCTGGATGGCCAGAAAGTCATCGGCACCCAGATAACGCGAGATCGGCCCCACCAGATGCTCGCCGGTGGCGGAGATCACCAGCAAGGTGCGCCCCTCAGCCTTGTAGCGCGCCAGCGTGTCGCGCGCCTGCGGGAACACGATGGGGGCGATCTTGTCGGCAATGAAACGCTCCACCCATTCGGCAATTTCTTCCAGGCTGCGCCCCTGCATCGGCTGCAGGGTGAAGTCCATATAGTCCTCCATGCGCAGCTCGCCCCGGCGGTAGGCCGCCATCAGCTCGGCCTCGCGCGGCAGCATGTCGGCCGCGGCCAGGCCGTGTTCCACCATGAACTGCAGCCACAGGCTGGAGCTGTCGCCGTTGGTGAGGGTGTCGTCCAGATCAAAAATGGCCAGCATCAGCGTACCTCGCGCATATCGTCACGGCTGATCTGCAGCCGTACTTCAGTCCCCACCGGCATCAGGTCGCTGGCAGTGCGGTTCAGCCGGTCTACCTGCAGGGTGACGCCGCCACTGTCGATCTGGTAACGGATGATGCTGCCCAGCAACTGGTGCTGGCGGATGGTGCCGGCCAGGGTATCGGCCTGCTGGCTGTGGGCATCCAGTACGTGGATGGATTCCGGACGGATGGCCAGATGGCCCTGGATGTCCAGGCCCAGCAGGCGGTGGGTATCGGCCGCGCCCAGCAGATTGTAATTGCCCATGAAACGGGCGACGAATTCAGTGGCGGGCTGGGTGTACACCATTTCGGCCCGGCCTTCCTGCTCTACCCGGCCCTGGTTCATCACGAAGATGCGGTCGGACATGGTGAGCGCTTCTTCCTGGTCGTGGGTGACGAAAATGGTGGTCAGACCCAGGCGGCGCTGAATGTCGCGAATCTGCTCACGCAGGTTTTTGCGGATGCGCGCATCCAGTGCTGATAGCGGTTCGTCCAGTAACAGGATGCGCGGTTCCACCACCAGTGCCCGGGCCAGTGCCACGCGCTGACGCTGGCCACCGGACAGCTCGTGCGGATAGTGGTTTTCTTTGCCGGACAGCTCCACCAGCTTGATCACCTCGGCCACCTTGCGGGCAATTTCTGCCCCGTCACACTTGCGCATCTTCAGGCCGAAGCCGATGTTCTGCGTCACGTTCATATTGGGGAACAGGGCATAGCTCTGGAATACCATGCCGATGCCGCGCTTTTGCGGTGACTGGTGGGTGATATCGTCCCCGCCGACGCGGATCTGGCCGGAGGTGGGGGTTTCAAAGCCGGCGATCATGCGCAGCACCGTGGTCTTGCCACAGCCGGAGGGGCCGAGAAAGGTGACGAACTCGCCCTGCTCGATGCTCATGTTGAAGTCATGTACCACCACGTGGTCGTCGAAACGCTTGTGCAGATTATTGATGGTGAGATAGGCCATGCGTGTATTCCTTGGATTCGGTCTTGGCTCAGGCCGTTTTGCGGGCCGGGCGGGCATTGCGGGCGAATACCTGGATCAGCCCCATCGAGGCCCAGGTCACCATGAAGGCGATGATGGCCAGTGCCGACGGCTCGTAAGCCCGGTTGGCACCGATCAGTTGCAGGTAGGGGCCAAAGGCCGGGCGTCCCAGCAGGCTGGCCATGGTGAATTCGCCAATCACCACCGCAAAGGTGAGGAAGGCGCCGGACAGGATGGCGGACTTCACATTGGGAAAGATCACCTGCAGCAAAATGCTGGGCCAGCTGGCACCCAGGCTCTCGGCCGCTTCGGTCAGCGTGCGCACATCGATGGCCCTGAGGCCGGCGTCGATGGAGCGGTACAGATAGGGCAGGGCCAGCGTCACATAGCTGCACATCAGCAGAAAATCGGTGGCGCGTTCATTGCCGGTCAGCGGCAGCCAGGAGCTGCTGTTGTACAGCTTGAGATAGCCAAACACGATGACGATGGCCGGAATCACCAGCGGCAGCAGGGTGATGAATTCCACCAGTGGCCGCAGCCGCGGCAGCTTGAGCTGAATCCAGTAGGCGGTGGGCACCACCAGCACGATGCCGACGATGATGGTCAGCACCGCCATCAGGGTAGAGTAGCCAAACGTGGCCTGGAAGCCGGGGTCGGACAGCACCACCTTGTAGGCTTCGAAGCTGTAGCCGTCGCGGTTCATCTTCAGGCTGAACTCGAAGGTGGCAATCAGCGGCAGCAGGAAATATAGGGTACCGATGGCAATGGCCACCCAGGCGCCCAGTCGGGATGTCGATTTCATTCACGCCCCCTTTCGGCGCGGCTGCGCAGCCAGATATAGCCGGCATTGGACAGGCCGGTCACCACAATCATGCCCAGCGCCAGGGCATAGCCCAGGTTCTGGTCGTGCAGCACGTCGCCGCGAATCTGCGCATACAGCAGGATGGGCACGATATTGAGCGAGCTGCCGGTCAGTGCATAAGCCGTGGCCACGGCGCCAAAGGCATTGGCGAACAGCAGCAGGGTGGAGCCCAGGATGCTGGGCCACAGAATGGGCAGGGCGATATGCCACCAGTAGGCGGCACTGCTGCCCCCCAGGCTTTCACAGGCTTCGCGCCATTCGGTACGCAGGCCGTCGATGGCCGGGGTGACGATCAGTACCATCAAGGGAATCTGGAAGTAGAGATAAGTCAGCGTCAGGCCAAGAAAGCTGAGAATGGAAAAACCGGTGCCATACAGGTCGAAATCGGCATAGTTGCGCAGCAGTACCGTCACCAGGCCCATGCGGCCCAGGGTGGACAGAAAGGCAAACGATAGCGGAATGCCGGCAAAGTTGGAGGCCACGCCGGAGAAGGTCATCAGCGTGGGGCGAATCCAGGCCGGCAGGCCACCCTGAATGGCTGCCAGTGCCAGCAGCAAGCCGATGAGGCTGCCGCCCAGTGCTGAGGCCGCGCTGACTTCAAAGCTGATCCAGTAGGCCGACAGAATACTGTCATCAAACAGTTTGGCGATATTGCCCAGGGTGAAATGGCCGTCGGCATCCTGAAATGCGCCAATCATCAGCGTGGCGGTGGGCAGAATCAGGAAGAGCAGGGCAAACAGTAAAAACGGTGCCACGCCCAGCCATTGCAGGGAAAGCGTGCTCAGCCCCTTGCGGGTCTGGCCGGCCGGGTGATGGGCCAGAGAGTCGGGTGATGTACTCATCCGTGGTGCAGCCTCGTAGGGAAAGGGAAGCCCGGCTTGGACAGCGGATGACGCGGGTGGCGTCGCAGGCTGCCTGACTGTTGTGCTGCCTTGCGGCAGGTCGGGTCTGTCCCGGTATCGGGATGGAATCAAAAACCGTCATGGCCACTGTTGCGGCCATGACGGCAAGGCGAATCAGCCTGACAGGCTTATTTGACGTTGCTGCCCACTACGCTGTCCCACTGCTTGGTAATGGTGGCCTTGTACACTTCCTGCTGTTCCAGGGTGGGGAACACGGCTTTCTTGTAGTTGGCGGCAGCCGGCAGCTTGGACAGCAAGTCAGCCGGGATTTTCTTGCGCGCAGCCAGGTCGTTGAAGCGGCTGGGGTGGCAGTAGCCCTTCAGCCAGCCTTGTTGGCCTTCGTCGGAGTACAGGTATTCCATCCACAGCTTGGCGGCGTTCGGGTGCGGGGCGTAGGCGCTGATGGCCTGTACGTAGACGCCAGCCACCACGCCGGATTTCGGCACCACCACGGCCACTTTCGGGTTGCCCTTCAGGGTGTCGCGGTCGGCCAGGGCGTTGTAGTCCCAGCGCACGATGATGGGGGTGGTGCCCTGGGCCAGCGAGGCAGCCTTGCCGATTACCGGCACGAAGTTGCCGTTCTTGTTCAGCTGCGAGAAGAATTTCAGGCCGGCATCAGCCGCCTTGGCCGGGTTGCCGCCTGCTTGCGACAGACCGGCGGCGTAGACGCCCATGATGGCCTGGTTGGCGGTGCGCGGGTCACCGGCCAGGGCCACGGCGTTCTTGTATTCCGGCTTCAACAGGTCGGACCAGTCGGCCGGCACTTTCTTGATGATGTCGGTGTTCACTTCAAAAGCCAGCACGCCGTAGTAGTCGCCGTACCAGTAGCCATCCTTGTCCTTCACTTCGGCCGGGATGCTGTTCCAGGTGGAAACCTTGTAAGGCTGGATCAGGCCAGCGTCCTTGGCTTGCGGGCCGAAGGACAGACCAACGTCGATCACGTCCGGTGCCTGCGGGCCCTTGTTGCCCTTGTTGGCCTTGATGGCTTCCACTTCGTCGCCAGAACCGGCATCCGGGTTCAGTTCATTCACCTTGATGCCGTATTTGGCCTTGAAGCCGGCAACCAGGTCGCCATAGCCACACCAGTCGTGGGGCAGGCCGATGGTGGTCAGCTCACCTTCCTGCTTGGCAGCCTTGATCAGGCTGTTAAGATCCTGTGCATGCACAGCGGTAGCACCCACACTCAGTGCCGCCAGGACAACACCAGTCATCAGCTTCATGTTCATTGCTTCCATTCCTTTGTTGGACTAGGTCAATACGAGCAGGGCAATCATAGGAGGAGAAGATGACGCTATCGTTAGCGGAGAGTTTCAGTTGCGTTTAAAATAGATGAATTCTTCAATCCGACCTGTTTTTTGCTCAGGCCGACATGGCATCACAAGCTTGTCATTTGCTTCTGCTACATATAAAGCTGTCACCAAACCCGTGTGGACTAGTCCAATTCATGTCAGTCGTCAGTAATCAAACCCAGGTAGCCAGAATCCGGCAGTCCTTGCTGGCCCAGATCGACAGCGGCTTGTTGCCGCCTGGCGGCAAGTTGCCCTCGGAACGGACCTTGTCCGAATTGTTTGAAACCACCCGTATCACCCTGAAAGATGCCTTGCTGGCGCTGGAAGCCGAGGGGTGCATCTATCGCGAAGATCGGCGTGGCTGGTTTGTTGCCCCGCCACGCCTGGAATACAACCCGCAATATCGTGCCCACTTCCAGCAGATGGTGGTACAGCAGCAACGGCGCGTGGATACCCGCGTCTTGTCGGCCAGCAGCATGGTGGCCACGCCGGAACTCAGCCAGCGGCTGGAGCTGCCGGCACTGGCCCGGCTGTTGCAGATCCGCCGCCTGCGCAGCCTGGATGGGCGGGTGGTGCTGTATGTCGAGCATTATCTGAAACCGGAGTGTTTCCCCGGCATCATGCAGGAGGATCTGTCGCAGTCGCTGACCGAGCTGTACCAGACCCGCTATGGTCTGCACTATCGCCGTTCACGCTTTGATATCATGCCCACCGCAGCCCGTGGCGAAGTGGCCCAGGCGCTGATGCTGGCCGATGGCAGCCCTATCCTGCAGATCGCCCGCGTCAATTATGACCAGCAGCAGCGCATCATCGACTGTGATATCGAATACTGGCGGCATGATGCCATCCGGCTGTCGGTGGATAGCCAGTTGCCGGCCGAACAGGGCGATCTGGCCATTGCGGCCATGCCATTGGGCTGATTTGTCTGTCCGGTGTGCAAATGCGGCATTAATTAACATTTGCACACAGTTTCATTACATACGCTTACCAAGCGATACAGCCCCGGTACAGACTGATGCGCTCGCCTGGTTCATGCTGCAATCACTACAACAACACTGGAGAATCCTGATGAAAGCCCGAATCCATCGTCTGGCCGGCTGGCTGCTGCTGGCCGCTGCTGCCAGCAGCCTGACTGCCTGCGTCGTGACTCCGACTCGCACCCAGGTCGTCTACAAGCCGGTTCCGGTTGCTGCTGCGCCGCACTGGAATCCTGCCGAGCATCCTTACTATGTCCACGCCATGAGCGATCTGCGTCAGGCCCGTGCCCTGCTGGCGCGACCGGATGTGCAGCCGGTACAGGATGACGAACGCTGGGCCGTGGGGGCCATTGATGCAGCCTTGAATGAAATGAAGCAGGCTGCCATCGAAGACGGCAAGAATCCCTGGCAACCGCAACCTATCGACGCACGGCTGAGCCCGACCGACCGTTTCCATCAGGCCCTGCAGCTGCTGGATCAGGCCAAGCGTGATGCCAGCCATCAGGAGGACGATCCCTGGGTACGCAATCTGCAAGGCCGCATCCTGCACCATATTGACGATGCGCACCGTGCCACCCAGCAAGCCATTGCCGACGCACTGCGTTGAGCCAGGCTGTCATACCGATTCACTGCAACAATAAAAAAACCGCTTGTAATCAAGGAGAGTGACCATGTTGATCCTGAAGAAATCCGTTGCCAGCTTGCTGCTGGCTGGTGTTGCCCTGCTGGCAACCGGTTCGGCCATGGCTGATGACTGGCGCGGCAATGACTGGCACCCGGACATGCGCCAAGGCGAGTGGCATGAAGGCATGCCCTGGCGTTTCGAGCAGCACCATTGGCAGCCAGAAGAGCATCCCTACTACATGCATGCCATGACCGATCTGCGCATTGCCCGTGATCTGCTGTCCCGTCCGGACCAGCCGCGCGTGGAACAGGGTGAGCGCCGTGCGGTGGAAGCCATCAACCAGGCACTGCATGCCATGCATGATGCCGCCATCGATGATGGCAAGGATCCCTTCCAGCGCATGCCGCCGGATGCGCAATACCGCCCGGATGACCGCTTCCACCAGGCCCTGCGTCTGCTGGACAAGGCCCGTCAGGATGCCAGCCATGAGGAAGACGATCCCTATCTGCGCGGTCTGCAACATTACATCCTGGGCCAGATCGGCGCCGCCCAGCATGCAGTGAACGACGCCATCGGCGAAGCCCTGCGTTAAGCTGCGGCCATCCATACCAGCCCCCGTTGCAGCCAGCCTGCCCGGGGGCTTTGTCTTTGCCGGTGTGGCGGGCCACAGACCAGCCGGTTTTGCGCTACCATGCCGGCTGTTTGATGTTGACCAAGGATGCACACATGACCCGCCTGCTTGTCCTCTATAGCGGAGGCACCATCGGCATGGACCATACCCCGGAAGGCCTGGCCCCGGTTCCCGGCCTGTTGCCGCGCCTGCTGGAGCGCTTTCGCACTGCGGCGCTGGATTTTGACGTGCTGGAATATCCACAGCTGATCGACTCCTCTGCCATCGTGCCGGCGCAATGGCAGCAGTTGCTGGATGACCTGATCGCCCGCTATGCCGACTACGACGGCTTCGTGGTGATCCACGGCACCGATACCATGGCCTATACCGCCAGTGTGCTGGCCTTTGCCCTGCGCGGTCTGGCCAAGCCGGTCATCGTTACCGGTGCGCAGCTGCCGCTGGTCCACCCGCGCTCCGATGGCTGGAGCAATCTGGCCGATGCGCTGGAAGCCGCCAGCCAGCCGGATCTGCACGAAGTGTGCATTGCCTTCAATCGTCTGCTGCTGCGCGGCTGCCGTGCCCGCAAGCTGGATGCCGCCAGCTTTGCCGGTTTTGACAGCCCCAATGCACCGGCGCTGGCCAGCTTCGGCATCCAGGCGCACTGGCACCGCCAGCACTGGCTGACAGCCAGCCA
>JAFANL010000162.1 GCA_019232735.1 Aquitalea sp.
TGTGGAGCGGGAAACGAGGCTCGAACTCGCGACCTCAACCTTGGCAAGGTTGCGCTCTACCAACTGAGCTATTCCCGCGTCGTGGGTACTACATTTTCGATAGTGTGGGTGGAGCGGGAAACGAGGCTCGAACTCGCGACCTCAACCTTGGCAAGGTTGCGCTCTACCAACTGAGCTATTCCCGCGTCGCATGGTACTATCAAATAATTTTTACTACTGCCAATACAGTGGATGGAGCGGGAAACGAGGCTCGAACTCGCGACCTCAACCTTGGCAAGGTTGCGCTCTACCAACTGAGCTATTCCCGCGTCGCATATACTGCTGCAAATCAAGGGGTGGAGCGGGAAACGAGGCTCGAACTCGCGACCTCAACCTTGGCAAGGTTGCGCTCTACCAACTGAGCTATTCCCGCATGACTACTTGGTTTGCTTCTCTTGTCTGCCACCGAAGTGGCGTCGAGAGAGTGCGAATTATAAGGGTTTCTGGCCCCCTGTCAACACTTCACACATCAATTTTTTTGCCGGAAAACTCCCGCGCGGCCATGCGCAGGTAGTAAACCATTGACCACAAAGTCAAAATCACGGCGATGACCATGAAAATATTTCCGGCCAGCAGGCTGTCTACACCAGGGAAAAGCGGACCGGCATAGAGCAGCAGCAAAATAGCCAGCATCTGGGCGGCTGTTTTCAGCTTGCCGATATAGGCCACGGCCACACTGCCACGACTGCCCATGCCGGCCATCCACTCGCGCAGGGCAGAGATGGTGATTTCGCGACCAATGATGATCATGGCCATCCAGCCTGGGGTGCGGCCCATTTCCACTAGCAGGATCAGCGCGGCAGCCACAATCAGCTTGTCGGCTACCGGGTCCAGAAATGCACCGAAGGCCGAGGTCTGGCCCAGCTTGCGGGCCAGGAAGCCATCCAGCCAGTCGGTCCAGGCGGCCAGGAAAAAGATCAGGGCACCGACATTATTGCGGTCGGCAGCCAGCAGCATGGAGTCCGGCAGGAAGAAGACGGCAACGCACAGCGGTATCAGCGCAACGCGCAGCCAGGTAAGAAAGATCGGCAAATTGAAGGGCATGTAATTAATCTGCTTATGTTTTGGTTCAATGCAGCGCTTGGTAAATCTTCTCTGCCAGTGTCTGGCTGATGCCATCCACCTGGGCCAGTTCATCCATGCTGGCAGCCACCACCCCTCTCAGGCCACCAAAGCGCAGCAGCAGTTGCTGCCGGCGCTTGGCCCCGATGCCGGGAATTTCTTCCAGCGTGGAGGCGGTACGTGCCTTGGCGCGGCGGGCTCGATGACCGGTGATGGCAAAACGGTGTGCTTCGTCACGGATGGTCTGGATCAGATGCAGGGCCGGATGATCACTGCGCAATTGTAGCGTCTTTTGCTGGTAAGGGAGGATGAGCGTTTCCAGTCCCGGCTTGCGCTCCTCGCCCTTGGCCACGCCGATGATGGGCAAAGTCAGCCCCAGTTCGGCAAAAACCTCCATCGCCACCCCTACCTGCCCTTTGCCGCCGTCTATCAGCACGGCATCGGGCAGCAGGCCCTCCCCTTCCGCCAGCTTGCTATAGCGCCGGGTCAGAACTTCGCGCATGGCGGCATAGTCATCGCCAGCCTTGGCGGTTTCGATATTGAAGCGCCGATACTGGCTGGGCTGCATGCTTTCCTTGTCATACACCACACAGGAAGCCACCGTGGCCTCACCCATGGTGTGGCTGATGTCGAAGCATTCCAGCCGCTCCACACCTTCCAGTTCCAGCGCTTCGTTCAGCTGTGCCACACGATGTTGCTGGGTCGCCTTGCTGCTCAGGCGCTGCTGAATGGCCAGCATGGCGTTTTTCTCGGCCATTTCCAGCCATACCCGGCGTTCGCTGATCGGGTTGCATACCAGATGCACCTTGCGCTCGGATTGCTGCTCCAGCGTCTGGCGCAGGGCCTCGGAGATGTCGCCGTTGACAATAATGACCGGCGGCATGGCCGCTCCCAGATAATGCTGGGCCAGAAAGGCATCCAGATTGGCTGCCGTGTCATCATCGTCAGCCCCGACGGGGAAGAAGCTCTTGTCGCCCAGATGGCGGCCACCGCGAATCATCACCAGATTGATACACACCAGGCCTCCCTGGGCGGCAACCGCCACCACATCGCAATCCAGCTGACTGGAATTACTGGAGACAAACTGCTTCTCCTGCACACGGCTCAGGGCCTGGATCTGGTCGCGCAATTCTGCAGCCTGCTCGAACTCCAGTGCCATTGCCGCTGCGTCCATCCGCGCAGTGAGATCATCGATGAGTTCGTTCTGCCGGCCTTGCAGGAAGGCCACTGCGCTTTGCACCGTGGCCTGGTAATCCTGCGCCGAGATATGTTCGACACAGGGTCCGGAGCAGCGCTTGATCTGATACAGCAGGCAGGGACGTGAACGATTGGCAAAGACGGCATCCTCGCAAGTGCGCAGACGGAATACCTTTTGCAGGATCTGGATGCTTTCCCGCACCGCATAGCTATTGGGATAGGGGCCAAAATACTGATGCGGCTTTTTCGGTTCGCCACGGTAATAGGCCATTTGCGGAAAGGCATGGCCAGTGAGCATCAAATAGGGGTAGGACTTGTCGTCCCGGAACAGGATGTTGTACTTGGGGGCCAGCGCCTTGATCAGATTGTTTTCCAGGATCAGGGCTTCGGCCTCGGAACGGGTGACCGTGGTTTCGATATTGGCAATCTGCCGCACCATCAGCTGGATGCGTGGTGACAGGTCGCTTTTCTGAAAATAGGAGCTGACCCGCTTTTTCAGATCGATGGCCTTGCCCACATAAAGCACATTGCCCGACGTATCGAACATGCGATAGACGCCGGGCAAATTGGGAAGGCTGGCCAGAACCGACCGGTAATCAAAGCTGTTCTTACTCACCGGTCTTACTCATTGGTTGCACCAGTTCTGTACATCTTGCTCTGCCTGTTGCAACAGGGCGCTACGCTGGCTATCCGTGGCCAGTGCATTGCCACCCGGCATCTTCAACCGACCGTTTTGCTGATAAGAGGCCAGACTTTCACGGGCACGCTTGCAGTTTTCCAGGGCTACCTTTTTGTTCTGCTCTTTGACCTTGGCATTTTCAGCGGAAATATCGGCATTTCGTTTGTCGATATCGTTCAGCGGGGCGCTTTTCACAGCCTTGCTCGGAGAGGAGGCCGGCTGGCTGGCACGGATATTCAGCGGCTTGGCGCGGGCACCCGGAGGGGGCTGATCGGAAAACACGGTTTTGCCGTTGGCATCCAGATACTGATAAACCTCCGCCAGTGCCGGAACAGACAGCATAAAAGCAACAAGCGCACTCAGGATCGCGGGGGTTTTCATGATGGGTTGTCCTAAACTGAAACACGCTGATTGTACGGTGTCGTCGCCCTGATCGCAAAAACTCGCAACAGCATTTTTTGCAACACGCCGATAGTCTCGGTATAATGCCGCTTTGCCGCTAAGGAAACGCCAGATGCGTATCATCGAGAAAGCCTATACTTTCGACGACGTTCTCCTCGTCCCGGCCCATTCTGAAGTTCTGCCGCGCGACGTAGTCCTCTCTACCAAACTCACCCGCAATATCTCGCTGAACCTGCCGCTGGTTTCTGCCGCCATGGATACGGTTACCGAATCCTCGCTGGCCATTGCCATGGCACAGGAAGGTGGTATTGGCATCATTCACAAGAATATGTCGGCCGACAAACAGGCTGCGGAAGTTTCCAAGGTAAAACGCCACGAAAGCGGCGTGGTCAAAGACCCGATCACCATCGCTCCGGACATGCTGGTGCGCGATCTGGTTCTGCTGACTCGCCAGCACAAGATTTCCGGCCTGCCGGTGATCGAAAACGGCAAGGTGGTGGGTATTGTCACCAACCGCGACCTGCGTTTCGAAACCCGTCTGGAACAGTCTGTTGGTTCCATCATGACCCCGCGCGAGCGCCTGATTACCGTCAAGGAAGGTGCCAGCATTGATGAAGCCCGCGAGCTGATGCACACCCACCGCCTGGAGCGCGTGCTGGTGATCAATGATCAGTGGGAACTGAAGGGTCTGATTACCGTCAAGGACATCGTCAAGACCAGCGAACATCCGAATGCCAACAAGGACAATCAGGGTCGACTGCGTGTCGGCGCTGCCGTGGGTACCGGTGGTGATACCGAACAACGCGTGGCAGCCCTGGTGGCCGCCGGCGTGGATGTGATCGTGGTGGATACTGCCCACGGCCACAGCCAGGGTGTGATCGAGCGCGTACGCTGGGTGAAGCAGACTTACCCGCAGGTTGACGTGATTGGCGGCAACATCGCCACTGCAGCCGCTGCGCGCGCACTGGTCGAGGCAGGTGCTGACGGCGTGAAAGTGGGCATCGGCCCCGGCTCCATCTGCACCACCCGTATCGTGGCTGGCGTGGGCGTGCCGCAACTGACAGCCATCCACAATGTTTCCGAGGAACTGAAGGGCACTGGCGTGCCGATGATTGCCGACGGCGGCATCCGCTTCTCCGGCGACATTTCCAAGGCACTGGCTGCCGGTGGCAACTGCGTGATGCTGGGCGGCATGTTCGCCGGCACCGAAGAAGCCCCGGGTGAAGTCGAGCTGTATCAGGGTCGTTCCTACAAGTCCTACCGCGGTATGGGCTCGCTGGGCGCCATGAGCCAAGGCTCGGCTGACCGCTACTTCCAGGACAGCTCCAACGCTGCCGACAAGTTCGTGCCGGAAGGCATTGAAGGTCGCGTACCGTACAAGGGACCGATTGCTGCCGTCATCCATCAACTGATGGGTGGCCTGCGCTCCTCCATGGGCTATCTGGGTTGCGCCAACATCGATGAAATGCATGCAAAAGCCGGCTTCGTGGAAATCACCTCCGCCGGTATGCAGGAATCGCATGTACACGATGTGCAAATCACCAAGGAAGCGCCGAACTACCACGTTTCGCGCTAATCACCCGGCCTGCCCTGGCAGGTCTGGTCGCACAAAAAAGCCCGCATTTTCTGATGCGGGCTTTTTTTGTTTTATCTCGCCATCAGGCCAAAGGCAGCAGCAAACGCGTGCGCCATAAATTAGGTGGCACATCGTGTGGTCCGCACAATGCCTCGTCCAGCAAGGGCCGCTGCCCGAATTGCTCTCCACTGGCAGGTAACCACTCCTGTACCAGCCAGTCCCAGGCGCTTGCCAGCCCATGGTATGGCCCCTGGTGGACAATGCAGGCGTAGCGACCGGCAGCCAGCTCCCCGTAAACAAAGCCCATGTTCTCGATCTCCGCACGTGACAATTGCAAATGCGGTGGCGGAGCCAGACAGGCAGCAGAACGCAACTGCTCTGCAGCAACCGTGGCCGGATCATCCAGATACTGACCATAAGCCTGTACCGACTGCGGGCCATCGGCATGCTGCTGCAACAGTGAACGCAGGCTGGCGAAGGCCGCGGCGATGTCGTGATACGGGCCGATGTGAGGGCGCATCAGCACGCTGATTGCTTGTTCAATATACTTGATCTCTACGGCATACATTACCTGCTCTCCCACGTTGTCAGCCTCACTCTGCGTCTGGACCATTTTTTTATCTTACCCGGCGGCTAGCAACATCAATAGTGTCATTTTTTTTCGTACACTAAAGCCCTGTCCTTGTACCCCAGTCCTTGCCAATGAACATCCTGCATCCAAGCCATAGCGAAACTGTTCTACTAAACCAGCACCGCTATCATCTCCGCCATTGGGGTCCGGACGAAGCCCCCCTGCTGGTGATGCTACACGGCTGGATGGATAGTTCGTCCACTTTTCAATTTCTGGTGGATGCCCTAGCCGGCCACTGGCATGTGGTGGCGCCGGACTGGCGTGGCTTTGGCGATAGCGCCTGGAATGCAGGCAGTTATTATTTCCCCGACTATCTGGCGGATCTGGATGCCTTGCTGCAGCATTTGTCCCCCACGCAGCCCGTCAGATTGCTAGGCCACAGCATGGGTGCGATGATCGCCGGCATCTATGCCGGGGTACGCCCAGAACGCATCGCGCGACTCACACTGGTGGAAGGCTTCGGCCTGAATGCCACCCGCCCGGAAGAAGCACCAGGCCGTTATGCACGCTGGCTGCGCGAGCGGCGAGAAGCACCCGGTTTCAACACACTGGGTAGTCTGAGCGCAGTGGCCAGCAAGCTGCAGGAGCGCAACCCCAGACTCAATGCAGCCGCTGCCTACTGGCTGGCGGAAGCCCTGACCCGCACGGATGACGCCGGCCAACTGGTCTATCGTGCCGACCCTCGCCACAAAATGGTTAATCCGGTGCTATACCGGCTGGAAGAAGCAAAAAGTTGCTGGCGGCGGATCAAGGCACCCGTACAATGGGTCATGGGCGGCGACCAATGGGATCACCCCATGGCCAAGGGTGTGCTTGATACGCTACCCGAACGCCGCGCCTGCTTTGCCTTGTTGCAGGAATGCATGATAGAAAATGCCGGGCACATGGTCCAATGGGAGCAGGCCACTGCCCTCGCCCAAGTGCTGGAAGCCTTTATGCAAGCCGGTGCGACCTCCGCGATGACAGTCAATGCTGGCGAGCAGCGTTGACTCTCATCAATTTTTTAGAGCTTGATTGCAATTCAGCCTGATATTATTCATCAGCGCTGATAAAATGAAGAAAACCCTTAAAGCTAGCAGCCAGTATGACGCCACTAATCAGCACCGACGAGCGCGACGAGCTCCTGAAAAACCTGGTCATCCCTCCACGTCCGGACGTGCTGGACAAGCTGATGGGTTTGCGCAACGACCCGGATATCACTCTGCAAAAGCTGGATGAAGTCATCAGCAGTGATCCCGCATTATGTGTTGCCATGCTCAAGGCCGCCAATACGCCGATTCTGGGGCGTGGTCGCCGCATCGTGTCCGTACATCAGGCAATCAGCCTGCTGGGGATCAAGAATGTCATCAGCCTGGTGAGCGGTCTGGTATTGCGCACCAGACTGACCGGCGCAAATCCGCCGGCACTGGAGCAGTTCTGGGACAACGCCCTGCACATCGCCATGATCAGTGCCGCACTGTGCGACAAGATCGTCCATGTACCAGATGATTGCCAGAGCTTTGCCCTGTTCCACAGCTGTGGCATCGCCATCATGCTGATGCGCTTTCCCACTTTTGGCCGGACCTTGCGTCTCACCGAAATGGCCAGTGATGAGCGAATCGGCCTGATCGAGCAGGAACTGCATGGCACGCGCCATGATGTGGTGGGCTATCTGGTGGCGCGCAGCTGGAATATGCCGGAAAACTTTGCCCGTGCCATCCTGATGCAGAATGACGACGACGTGATGGATACCAGTCCGGATGCTCCGCTAGACCATGATGGCCGCATGATGGTGGCCGTGGCACGCGCAGCACGCCATGTATGGCGCACCCTGACACCGGGCAAGGAAGATGCCGGTTGGGATATGCGCAAAGTGGAGGTGCTCAATTACCTGGGCATGTCGGATGTGGAGTTTGAGGACTGGGTAGACGCCATCCACCAGGAGTTGGTCACGGAGTGCTGACCCCGCACGCACAGTAGCATTCAGGTCGGGCCGGAATCATGTGGCCCGATCTGAGTGCTTGCCTTCAGCCCAGATATCGCGCCTGCAGATGCGCCCGGAAATACTCCGGATTCAACGCTTCTCCGGTAGCCTGCTCAATCAGCTCTGCCGTGCTGTATTGACTGGCCTGGCTCCAGATATGTTGTTGCAACCAGTCTGTGACGGCCGACAAGTCTCCCGCAGCAATACGCTGATCCAGGTCCGGCATGCCACGACGCATCACGGCAAAATACTGGGCGGCATACATGGCACCCAGTGTGTAGCTGGGGAAATAGCCAAAGCTGCCATCCGTCCAGTGAATATCCTGTAGACAACCCTGTCGGTAATTGCCTCGGGTATCCACGCCCAGATAAGCCTGCATTTTTTCATCCCACAGCGCCGGAATATCTTCCGCCTCGATCTCCCCTTCTATCAGGGCCTTTTCGATTTCATAGCGCAGAATGATGTGCGCGGGATAACACAGTTCATCGGCATCCACCCGGATAAAGCCAGGGCGCACCCGGCTGTACAGCAAGGCCAGATTATCCGCGGCAAAGGCGGGCTGTTCCCCCAGGTGCTGACGTATCAGCGGTGCAATCAATGCCAGAAATGCCGGATTTCTTCCCAGCTGCATCTCGAACGACAAGCTCTGGCTTTCATGAATGCCCATGGAACGGGCCTGCCCTACCGGCAGATGCAAGAGTGCGTGCGGCAAACCCTGTTCGTAACGGGCATGCCCGGTTTCATGAATGATGCCCATCAGGCTTTGCATGAAATCGTCTTCGCGGTAGCGCGTGGTAATCCGCACATCTTCCGGCACTCCGCCACAGAAGGGATGCACACTGACATCCAGCCGACCAGCGTCAAAATCGAAACCCAGCAACTTCATCACGCTCAGCCCCAACTGGCGTTGTTGCTCTACCGGGAAACTGCCTTGCGGTGGCAGCACGTGTTCATGGCTCTGCTTGTCCATGACTGCGCTGATCAGGCCGGGCAGCCATTGCTTGACCGCACTGAAGATGCGGTCGATATCCACACTGCGCATGCCGGGTTCGTACTTTTCCATCAAGGCATCGTAGGGGCTGCATCCCTGAGCCTCGGCCAACAGCCTGGCCTCCTGGCGTGACAGCTGAACCACCTCACGAAAATTCTCCAGAAAGCCGGCCCAGTCATTGGCCGGTCGCTGGCTACGCCAGGCATGCTCACAGCGCGCCCCCGCCAGGGCCTGCGCTTCTACCAGCGATGCCGGCAATAAATTGGCCTGTTGCCAGGCGCGGCGCATTTCACGCAGGCTGGCCCGTTGCAGCGTATCCAGCGGCTCTTGCTCTGCCTGCTGCAACTGCACGGCCAGCGCGGGAGCGGTCAGGGTGGCATGCATCAACACTTGCAGCTCGGCCTGAGCGGCTGCACGCGCATCATTGCTCTTGGGCGGCATCATGGTGGCCTGATCCCAGGACACCATGGCAGCAAGGTGTCCGTAGCGGTGCAGCCGGGTAAAGCTGGCGGTGAGTGCCTGATAGGCCGATGGCTGGGACATGCGTGCTCCTGCAAGGTATGAGTGGGAGCATGATGCCAACATGAAATGCCTAGGTCAAAGCAATTTATTTTTGCCGACTTGACATGAGTTACGCACATCGACAATGATTTTGTACATTTTCAAAGGCGTATTTATGAATAGCAAAATCAGCTCTCCACTGGCAAAACTGTTTCTGCTATACCAAGCCCGCAACTGGCATGGCGCAAGGAGTCTGCTCGCTGACAATGCCATCATGTACTGGCACAGTTCGGGCGAATGTTTTAACGGCGGCGATGCCATCATCCATGTCAATGCGGTATATCCGGAGGGCTGGTGCATTACCCTGCTGGAAGACAATCTATTGACGGATTCACGCATCCATGTGATCGCGGCAGTGGATCACCACGAGCAGCGCTTTCTGGTGAATTCGTTTGCTACCTTGACAGATGATGGCCTTATTGTCCGACTGGACGAATACTGGGCAAGCTGCGAAGAACCTCAGCGCTGGCGCGTGGTGCTGCCTGGCTGGAGCAGACTGATGGGTTGAGCAGCTTCCTCCGCCAGATGGATGCGTTCGTTTGCCGGAGGAAAGGACAGCCAGTAATAGAAATACTCACGAGCCAGCTGCACGAAGGACTTCTTGTTATGGGCATCGTTCAGGTGCAGCAGCATGGCATCCACCACCATGCGGAAGCTGTCTGGCCGGTATGGCTGACCATCCAGCAGAAACAACATGCCTTTGAGCAGCATTTCCCGTTCGTGGATA
>JAFANL010000013.1 GCA_019232735.1 Aquitalea sp.
CCGCCAGCAGCTGCATGCCATCAACGTGGACAGCGAGCACGAGCTGCATGCCATCGACCGCATCAGTCGTCAGCTGCAGATACCGGTGCGTATCTGCCTGCGGGTGGAGCCCAATGTCAAGGCAGCCACGCATGAGGGGCTGATGACGGCCTTTCGCGCCAAGTCCGGAGTGGATCTGGCCGATGCCGAGCGTATCTGCCGTCAGACACTGGACATGCCTTATGTGACGCTGTGTGGCCTGCACATGCATGTGGGGGATCAGGTGCCGGATGCGGAGCCCTTTGCTGCCGCCACGCGTGTGCTGGTGGAATGTGCCCGCAATCTGGAAGCCGTGCTGGGATTGCGCTTTGACATGATCAATGTCGGTGGCGGCATTCCCACCCCTTACCGCTATGCCAGCGACCGTGGCCTGGGGGGGCCGGACAATATGCAACCGCAGATCGGTGCCGACGAATTTGCCGCCGCGGTCATCCGCGAGGTGCACGCCTGGCGCGATGACATCGAAATCTGTATCGAACCGGGGCGCAAGGTGGTGGGCAGCGCGGCGGTCCTGCTGACCCGCATGGTGACAGCCAAGGACAAGACGCTGCTGCGCGAGGATGGCAGCGTGGAGGGCCGGGTGCGCTGGTGCATGCTGGATGCCGGTTTCAATGCCATCCCGGATTACAAGGACTGGTATTTCTATGTCTACAACGCCAGTCGTATTGCCGACAGTCACCAGCAGGCGGTGAAGCTGGGCGGGCCGCTGTGCGATGGCGGTGATTACTTCCGTCACGGCCCCTTGGGGGAGCAGTTCCTGCTGCCATCGGACAGCAGCGTGGGCGACGTGCTGGCCTTTCTCGATGTGGGGGCCTATCAGCTGGAAAACCAGACGGTCTACAACGCCCAGCCGCGCTCGGCCGCGGTACTGATCGACACTGCCGGCCGTTATCGTCTGGTCCGCCGTCAGGAAACCTTCAGCGATATGTTGCTGCTGGAAAACGGTTTGCAGTAATGCAGTGCGGCCGCTGACCGGATGGTCGGTGGCCTGACAAGAGCAAGCAGACAGTCGTAGCGTCCCTTGCAAGAACGTATGTCCACTTACGTCGTTTTGGAGGAGTCGAGATGAAGCTGAAAACCTGGTGTGCCCTGTGCTTGTCTGCCGTGGCCTTGCAGGCCGGCGCAACGGATCTGAACAATCTGCGCATCGGCATGGATGCCACCTACCCGCCGTTTGAATCGCTCAATCCCAGCAATCAGATCGTCGGCTTCGAGGCGGACCTGGCCGCGGCGCTGTGCAAGGAGATGAAGGCGCATTGCAATCTGATCAACCAGGACTGGGATGGCATCATCCCTGGGCTGATGGCCAAGAAATACGATGTGATCCTGTCGTCGATGACCATAACCAGCGAGCGGGCCAAAACCGTCACTTTCAGTGAGCGCTATTTCCGTACGCCACAGCGGCTGATTGCCGCCAAGGGCAGCACGCTCAAATTGACTGCGGACGGCATGAAGGGCAAGCGGGTGGGGGTGCAGCGCGGCACGACGGCCGACATGTATCTGAGCAAGTTCTGGGGTCCGCGCGGTATGGATGTGGTGCGGTACGAAGATCAGGACAAGGCTTATGCCGATCTGGTCAATGGCCGGCTGGATGCCAGCTTCCAGGATGAACTGCAGGTGGAGGCCGGCTTCCTCAAGAGTGAGCCGGGCAAGGGCTTTGCCTTTGTCGGCCCGTCCATCAATGGCGACAATGCGGCCGAACGTGAAGTGCTGGGCTCCGGTGCCGGCATGGCGGTACGCAAGGAGGACAAGGAGCTGGTGGCGCGGCTGAACAAGGCTATCGAGGCGGTGCGAGCCAATGGCACTTTCAAGAAGCTGAGTGTGCAGTATTTCGGGCGTGATATTTACTAAACGGGCCTGAAGCGAGGAAAGGGGCAAGGCGTTTGCCTTGCCCGGACTCAACTCGCGCTGTTGCTGTCTTGCTGACTATTGCTCTGGCTACTGTCAGGCCGGATCAGCGTGTAGTCGTTGTTGCTCGGCAGGCCATTTTTCTGCCAGTCGTCCAGCGTGGCCATGATGGCATCGTGCGTCTGCTGGCTGATGTCAGGCAGGCTGCCGCCAAAGGCCTGTTTGGCTTCATCAAAACCCTGCTGCACGGCGGCGCGCAAGGTGTCGATCTTGCTGGGGTCATTGCCTATGCCCATCCGGGCAAAGTCCAGAATGCGCCGGGCGGTATTCTTCACCCCCAGTTCCCCATCCTCCGAAACAGCCTGCGTGGCGGCAGCCTTGGTCTGCGGATCTACCGTCAATTGCTGTTCGCCGCTGACCACCTTGCTCCATTGCAATCCTTGTTGCTGGGTCAGGTTGCCCAGCAGCTTGAGAAAATCCGCCACTTGCTGATTGGACTTGGCCAGCAAGGCGGGAACGTCGACATTCTGTGCATCGCTTGTGCTCTGGCTGGCCGGCTTGCTGTAGGTCAGTGCCGTATCGGCATTGCTGCTTTGTCCCAGGGTCACCACCTCGTCCAGGTTCAGGGAGGTGCTGCTGATGCTGTCGCCGGTCTTGCTGTCGGTGATGGTGGTATTGCTGAGGCTGGCATACAGCGACACGCTGCTGCTGTTGATATTGCTGATGCTCATGAGCGGCTCCCGTGGGTGACGGAGAAGAGCGCTTGCCGGCGCTATGCGCATGGCCATGATCCGGCCGGGAGCGTAGCGGGAAGCTGATGCATCATTATCGGCAACGGGAAGGTAAAATTTAGTAAAAACAATGCAATAACGCCGATCCAGGCAGTGGGCCGGATCGGCGGTAGCGGCTGCGGCAGGGGATCAGGCCGATATGCGGGTCGCCCAGGCCTGCAAGGCTTCCAGCTGCTGTACCACCAGGCCCTGCAGACGTTCGTCGGTGAGATTGCCTTCGGCATCGAAGCCACCGGCAAAGGCATTGGCGAACACTTCCGGCTTGTTCAGCGGATGCAGGTCGAGGAAGACGCAAGTCTGGCGCAGATGATATTGCGCCCGCGACGTACCCATGCCGCCCCCGGCGCCCAGAATGGCCACTGGTTTACCGGCCAGCAGCTTGTTGTCTGGCTCGCGCGAGGCCCAGTCGAGGGCGTTTTTCAGTGCCGGAGCCATGGAGTAGTTGTACTCCGGGCAGGCCAGCAGCAGGGCATCGGCCCCCGCCAGCTGGGCCAGCAATTGCTGTACCGCCGCCGGTTTCTCGCTGATGTCGGCATTGTAGAAAGGAATCTGGCTCAGATCGGCAATGGTGATTTCGATGCCTGCCGGGGCATGTGCCTTGGCGTGGCGCAGCAGACCCATATTGGCGGATGCGCGGCGCAGACTGCCGCAGATGCCGACTACTTTCAGTGTGCTCATCATGACTCCTTGCTTGAGGGTTCGTATTGAAGGCCGAAGCTGAATTCTAGTCAGCCGCGGCCAGACCCGCCAGCTACGGATGTCATTTGCGGCAGTTATCGGTAAAGGGCTGCAAGCTTTTCGCATTCCCCGGCGGGACGGCTTATAATGTGCGGCTGTCCGCATTCAAGGTTTTGCATTGTGTCCGAACGATTTGCCGTATGGCTGCAATATCTCCTGCCCAAGCAGGCCCTGACCATTCTGGCCGGCAAGCTGGCCAGCGCCGAAGCCGGCAGCCTGACCACGGCGGTGATCCGCTGGTTTGTCGGGCGTTATCAGGTGAACATGGCCGAAGCTGCCAATCCTGACATCGCCAGCTATCCCAGCTTCAACCAGTTTTTTACCCGCCCCTTGCGTGCCGGGGCGCGTCCGCTGGCCGCTAGCGCCCTGATCTGCCCGGTGGATGGTGCCATCAGCCAGTTTGGCCCCATCCGGCAAGACCAGATTTTCCAGGCCAAGGGCCATGAATACTCCACCACGGCGCTGGTAGGGGGCGATGCTGCCATGGCCGCGCATTATCAGGATGGGCATTTCGCCACCATTTACCTGAGCCCGCGTGATTACCACCGCATCCACATGCCCTGCGATGGCCGTCTGCTGAGCATGACATATGTGCCGGGTGCGCTGTTCTCGGTCAATCCGGCCACGGCGCGTGGTGTGCCGGGCCTGTTCGCCCGTAACGAGCGCGTGGTGTGCGAGTTTGACGGCCCGCATGGCCGCTTTGTCCTGACCCTGGTGGGGGCGACCATCGTCGGTAGCATGGCTACGGTATGGCATGGTGTGGTGAATCCTCCGCGCCCAGGCCGTGTGCAGCGCTGGGATTATCAGGATCAGCAGATCTTCATCCGCAAGGGTGAGGAAATGGGCCGTTTCCAGCTGGGCTCCACCGTGGTGTTGCTGTTCCCGCAGCGTGCAGGCTTGCAGTTCAATCCGCAGTGGCAGCCTGCCGGGCCGGTGCG